>NZ_LNUO01000138.1:0-9905 GCF_001462175.1 Psychrobacter sp. ENNN9_III | reverse complement strand
GTAGGTGCCCGTAGCATCTCTTGTCGGCGTAGGCACAGCACGCAAGAAAAATAACTTTTCATTGGGCGACTTGATAGCCATGTATCTGATTTATTTAGATTCAACCATAGTAACAACGCCACGCTTATCTAAGCAGACAACAGGACGAATAAATAAAGAAAAGGGTCGATGGTGGTGAGTCAGCTGCTTGATGGCCAGATGCGTTATTATGCGCTACGTTGTTATGAGGTGCCTTATTACAAAACGCCTTATTACAAGACGCCTTATCGCTCAGCAGGCGCGCGCAATAACAACCATAAAAACAGCACCGTGCCGACCACACCAAACACCGTGGCGACCGGCACTTCAAAGGGGTAGCGGATAGAGCGCCCGATGATATCGCAGAGCAATACTGCCGATGCGCCCAGTAGCGCGACAGCTGGCAAGCTACGGCGCAGCTTATCGCCCATCAGCCGGCTGACGATATTTGGCACCACCAGACCAATAAAAGGAATCATGCCCACCGTCACGACGACGACCGCGCTCATCATCGCCACCATACCGACGCCAAGCCAAGTGACCTGCCGCTTACTAATGCCTAAGTTCAGCGCGATATTATCGCCTAGCCCAACGATGGTTAGCTTATCAGCGATGATATAAGCCAGCACGCACAGCGCGCCCGTTAGCCATAGCAGCTCATAACGCCCTGCCAAAACGCCAGAGAAGTCGCCAAATTGCCAAACACTGAGCATCTGTAACGTCTCGGTCTGATAGGCGATAAAGGTCGTCACCGCCTCGATGATACCGCCAAAGACGATACCGATGAGCGGAATCATCAAAAAATCCGTCGGCGGAATGCGGTGAATGAGTAGCATAAACAGCATCATGCCACCGACTGCCGCAATGGTGGCGACACCCATTTTGACCAGTAGCGCACTGGCAGGGAACAGCAAGCTGACGACCAGCAATCCCAGTGCTGCGCTTTGGGTGGCCCCTACCATCGATGGCTCGACGAAGCGGTTTTTTAGCACCACTTGCATGATCATCCCTGCCACTGCCATGGCGACACCGGTCAAAATAATGGCAATGGTGCGCGGTATGCGGCTCACCAGTAGTAGCGAGCTGTCCGAGTTGGCGCTATGGTTGATGAGGCTATGAAAAATACCAGACCATGAAAAATCCGCCACCCCAATGGATAAACTTAATAACACCAAAAGCCCCATCATGATGAGGCTGGCTGTGTTGATAAGCCATGGCGGTGGGGCCGCATGCCGACGCGTGTGGCTCAGAGCCTTGCTGCCGCTTTGCCAAGGTGATGATGTGGACAAAGCGGGACTGGTCTCAAGACTATTGGCGCGGGCCTGGGCACGCGATGAAAATAACGACATAACGGCTACTGGCTCATTAAATAATAGGTCAAAAAATAGCTGGTATGGTTGCCGCGTTTATTTTGCGCTTGCAAACGCATTTTTTATCGTGGTCAGATCTTGTATCCACTGATAATAACCACCAAAGGCGAGATAAGAATCTGGACTTAGATAAACTACTTGGTCTTTTTGCCACGCGGTGGTTTGGGCGACCAGCGGATTGTCTAAGACCGCTTTGGCACCCACGCTGTCTTCACCGATAGCGGCGCTACGATCGACGACGAATAGCCAATCAGGGTTGGTTTTTTGTAGATACTCAAAAGAGATCGGCTGACCATGACGACCGTCTTTGATTTGATCATCAGCGATCGGCACATTGACGACATTATGAATAAAGCCATAGCGTGAGTCAGCGCCATAGACAGACATTTTATTGCCATTGACCATCACCACCAGACCGGTGCCACTGTCTTTGGTGACGGCTTTGGCCTCTGTGATTAGGCTGTCGATATTGCTTTGTAATTTGGCCGCTTGGGCGCTTTTACCAAACAGCGCGCCAAGATCGTGCAAACGCTGCTTACTCGACTCATAGATGTTGGCCGTATCGATGGTCATATCTAGCGTTGGCGCGATGCTTGAGAGCGCATCGTATTTTTCGGCCATCCGCGAGCCGACCAAGATAGCTTGGGGCTGCATGGCGTTTAGAGCCTCAAGGTCTGGCTCAAATACCGTGCCCACTTCTTTTGGTTCAGGCTGCGTCTCTGAATGCAAGTTGTCCAAATGCAAACCACTTGGCGCTCCATCGACAGCGATGTCCAACGCTGCCAAATCCTGTAGCAAGGTCATGTCATAGACGACCAATGGCGATGGGTTCATTGCCAGATCCATATCCCCTCTGGCGGTATCGACAGTAATGGTATGCGTCGAGACAGCATCGTTATTAGCGACGTTTTCGGCATGGTCAGCGGTTGGGTTTTCGGTCTGAGCGTCTGCTGGCTCTGAGTCGTTGGACTCAGGAGAGCTACAGCCTGCCACACTGATCGTCGCAGCAAGGGCAGTGGCGATCGCCGTCCATAATGGACGTTTAAGTAAAGGAGTAGTAGAACGGGTAGAGGACATGGGGTTAGTAGACATAAATAACTCGGTATATGACGGATATAGGCAGCTTATTAGTAATGTATCTGCCTGTATTGATAAGTAATAAGCACTGATGCTTTTATAGAATAGGACTATAAGACAGGGGCTATCATAAAGTAATTGAGACTCATTATCAATAAAAATGATAATGGTATTTATTACTGAGCATTTTATTTAACTAAAGTAAGTAGGATTATTAGTTAAACATTGCGTTTTTAGCCAAATGTTTTTATAGGCATGCTTTATTATACAAAGAGATTTTTGAGTAGGGAGGCTTAACTAAAATAAGGCCTTTTTAATATAAATAACCTTGCAATAGCAGCAAGATAATCTTTGGCTAACAATAAAATATCATAATTTATTATTGATAATAATTATCGTTTGCACTATCATCTACACCATTCTACCTCAGTTAATGAATATTAGAGTGTTATGAATTCAACGAGTTTAGACGCGCCATCTCCTAAATTGACACTGACAGCTATTGCGATAGCTGCGGCGCTACATGCGCTGACGGTAGTCGCATTAGCATCGCTCAAAACACCTGAGATAGAAGAGCCGCCAAAAAATCAGACGTCGCCTATTGAGATAGAGCTTGTGACTTTGCAAAAAGAGCCTGTCGCAGTGGTGGAGGAGGTGGTTTCTAATATACCGCCAGCTACGCCGCCCGAACCTAAAGCCGCGCCTGCCGTCAAGGCTCAACCAAAACCGGTCATCAAAGAAAAACCACCTAAAGCAACACCACCAAAAAAAGTAACGCCGCCTAAAAAAGTAGTAGAAAAGCAGCCTGACATCGTCAAGACAGAAACGCCAAAAACACCGATAGCTGAGCCTAAAGTTGATACCCAAGCGGCTGATGAACAACGCAGAGCCGAAGAACGTCGTATAAGAGAGCAAGAACAGCGGAAGGCTGAGCAAGAAGCCCGTGACAAAGCAGCAGCGCAAGAGGCTGAGAGGTTGGCGGCAGAGCAAGCTGCTAGAGAAGCTGAAGCACTGGCTGCCCAGCAAGCCGCGCAAAGAGCGGCTCAAGCGAAAGCGGCCAAAGAAGCCGCTGCGGCTGCGGCACAGGCGAAAGCTGCAGCAAGCAATACGCCAGTGAACTTTACTGCCAGTAATGCAGATTGGGCATCGCCGCCGAGATTGAGCTTTCCTGAGCGCGCTGCTCGTAATGCTCGCTCAGGCGATACGTTTAACGTGGTGCTGGTGTTAAGAGTCAATAAGCAAGGTGGTATCGATAGTGTGCGAGTGGCACAGTCTTCGGGCAATCCAAGAGTAGATAAAGAGGCGCAGCGTCAAGTTCGCTCTGGCAAGTTTAAGCCTTTTACACAAAACGGCGTGCCTGTGGTGGGTAATGTAACACTACCCGTCAGCTACGCTGTACCTTAGAGCTTTTTTTATTGAATTTATCTCATTGATTTTAAAAGACATTTATAATTTTTATGATAAGGCTAGCTGTGACATACGTAGCGCTATCATATGATGGTATTAAACATTAAGGATTCTAACATGGACTTTATGCACTACTGGCAAATCAGCGATATGGTGACCAAGACCTTGTTCTTTTTGCTATTGATTTTATCTATTATTTCTTGGGTGACGGGGATTATCCGTGTGCTACAAAGCCGCAAACTGGCTACCACTGTCGCCGACGATTTGAGTCAGCAGATGATGGTCAAGCAGCCTGAGCTGGACGGTTGTGATGCAGCCCAGCGTCGCCTAGTTACTGAGCAAACATTACTCAAGCATATCGGCCGCTACCGCTTTGCCAGTGAGCGCGGCCTGCCTATTCTCGGGACGACCGCTGCGATTGCCCCCTTTATCGGGCTATTTGGGACGGTATGGGGCATCTTTCATGCGCTGCACAATATCGGCATGACCGGACAAGCAGGACTTGGACAAGTGGCAGGGCCTGTCGGTGAGGCATTGATCATGACAGGTCTTGGTATCGCTGTCGCCATTCCAGCGGTGGTGTTTTATAACCTCTCAGTGCGTATCAATCGCCGAGTGATGTACCATGCCAATGACCGTGCCCATGATCTGTTGGCGACATCTGCTAAGCAAGCAGTGGCCAATAGCCATCCAAGTACCGTCCCCGCCGCACAGGTGGCAAAAGATAAGCAGGTCACTCAAAAAGACGCACAGCACACCGCGCACTATCGCAACTCAGCCCCATCGCAGGGATAGTGGCTTCCCTCTAACAAGGTCGTTAAAACTGATGAGGGTAGTGATTAGGTAATGAATGTAAGTGGTAGCGTGAATAACCAAACGAATTGAAAGCAGTATATCGAGGGAAATTATGGCATTTCAACTGGGTGATGATGACGTTCAAAGCATGAATGAGATGAACCTTATACCGCTGATTGATATCATGCTGGTCTTAATGATTATATTTTTGTTGACGGCGACAGTGCTTAATCCTACGGTACCCTTAGATTTGCCAAAGACCAGTGCAGAAGTCAATGAGCCGCCACCAAAAGCCATTCAAATCAGTATTGATAAAGACGCAGGTCTATTTTGGGACAGCGATCCGATTAGTATGGAGGCGCTAGAGGCGAGGCTACAAGAGCAGAGTGCGACAGGCGAAGACCCTTCAGTGCAGCTACGCGCTGACAAAGATAGTAAATACGATACCGTGTCACAAGTGCTGGCCGCTGCGAGTGAAGCCGGACTGTCCAAGATAGCCTTTGTCAATGAGTAACTTTTTAAGTAATTCTTTTTAAGTAATTCTTATAGATGAGCTATATTGAGAGATTAGCAGTTATAACAATAAGCTTGCTAAAAAAACCAACAAACCCAGCAATAAGAATATAACCAAAACAATAAGAAGAATAATTAAAATAATAAATTTTTCCTCCAGCCTCGCTTGGGCAACCTTGTGAGGTTTTCTTTATTATAGAACATTTTAAGTTGTCAGCATTGTTTATCAACATCAGATTATAGTTACCAGCCATAGCTAAATGGACGATAACCGTAACCAAAGCGTCCAGGCCCGTAGCCGAACGGATAAGGCGTGCGTAGATAGTCGAGGTCACGCTGACGGATATAGTAGTAGCGCCCTTGCGAGTAAGCTTCCTCGAGCTTTTCAATACCTTCGAGCGGGCAGACAGGTTGCCAATCATAGCCCTCGCGGCCAAGCTTATAAGCGTTGAGCTCGGTACAATAATTTTTTAGACCTTGTTTGCGTCCTTGCTCCCACTGGATACGGTTAGGCATAGCACCGCTGACGCTTGCACATTGATTGGTATAGTGGCCAAAATAAGCACCTGAGCGCCCGCGGATACCATCTGCATAGCCGACTTCTTGCCAATTGCTGGTTTGACACTGCTGCGGCGTGAGTTTTTTGGTCGTGGCACAGCCTGATAGGGCGAGTACAGCTGTCCCTATTATAGCTAAAACCATACTCGATTTATGCGTTTGTACATTATTTACTGTATTAGGCGCTTTGCTGCGTAAAGCAGCAGTCGAGGAGTTTTGTTTAAAAAGATAGTTCATAATAAACCTGCGCGTGTTTAAAATTATGGTTTATCATAGCATTTTTTGTACGAGCGGCTTTTATATCTTGTTATTGGGTTAAATTATTATCGCTTTTTAAGTGGTTGATATAGAAGTATTTGTTTGCCTGTTATTTATGAAGAGTAGAAGCTTGTGCTTGAATTTTGTGTATAAGACCGCGATATTAGTCTGCACATAGCACCTTGAGAGCGTCTCTTTGTTAGCTAATAGCACATTGGTTTAATATATAGTGCATATAAAAGAGCTGGCCATATCTGATAACGATGGCTAGCAAACAAGTACCATTTATAACGTTAATAGACACTTATTAACCAAACGATAAGGCAAGTTTTTCATGGGGTTATGGATCGCAATTATCATTGTACTATTTGTATTAGGGAGTATGATGGCGCTCAAACCGAACGGTATTGATCAGCGTTTAGACAAGCTGCGTATGACGGCGCGTCGTCTACAGCTTAATCCAAAGCTTGTTGCTTGTCCTGATTGGATCAAAGGCCGTGACAACGAATATGGTCGCGGGATGCTTGGGCAGTACTGCCTTGTGCTCGACGATAGGCAGCTGCCGCATATGCGTTATCAAGTGATTGATGGGCAATGGCGACCAGACAGCAATTTTGTCGATACGAGTACGGATGAGAGTAAGCTTACGATTCCAAGTGTGATTCGTACTCACCAAAGTGGCACCAATACGGTGCTCAAAAAGTCCAATTTTGCTCTAGACAAGGCACCGCTGGATTTGCCTGTCAGTATTGAGCCGTTTGTAAAAGGTTTACTAACTAAATCTAATAGCATTGTTGTTTATTGGGAAGATATCGCTTATGTTCGTCCATTAACCAATCCCAATTACCAATCGAAAATGATTGAGACCGACTTACTGGCGCTTAAAGAAAATCTTGAAAAATGGGCTTCAACCTTGCAAAAACAGCCGTAAAGCTGGTAAAGAAATTTTTCATCTCCATTAAAGGACATTGAGCAGATGCTTTTGGCAAACTCTAAATTATTTAAAGTTGACAGTTTCACTCTTGGCAGTGTAACGTCTTTATAACCATATTTTATTTTATGGTTATTGTTTGTTAAACGACCGTGTTTGTTGGCAGCTATTACTACAATAAATCGCTGAGCTATTATAATTAGCCAATAAAATTGCCATGCTGCTGAATTTATCCTTACTTTTAATTTACTTATATTATGGTGTCGTCACATATGGCAAAAACTACAACCAAAAACGGGGCAACTGCTGCTGACAAGCCGAAAGGTAAGTCTTTAGTCATTGTCGAATCACCAGCCAAGGCCAAAACCATCAATAAATACCTTGGCGATGATTTTATTGTCCGCTCAAGTATTGGTCATGTCCGCGATCTGCCAGTCAGTGCCAGTAAAAGTGCAAAAAAGACAGCTGCGGCCAAAAAAGATGAAAGTTTGAGCAAAGAAGAAAAAGCGCAGCAAGCACTGGTACGCCGTATGGGCGTCGATCCAGAGCACGACTGGGCAGCAGTCTATGAAGTGCTGCCGAACAAGACTAAAGTCATCAAAGAGCTTAAAGCCTTAGCCAAAGACGCTGACAAAATATATCTCGCAACGGATATGGATAGAGAAGGGGAAGCAATCGCTTGGCATTTAAAAGAAGTCATCGGTGGCCCTGATAGTAAGTATCAACGCGTGGTCTTTAATGAGATTACTAAATCTGCCATTCAAAATGCCTTTAAAGAACCATCAAAGCTCGATATCGACCGTGTCAATGCCCAGCAAGCGCGACGCTTTTTAGATCGGGTCGTCGGCTTTATGGTATCGCCATTACTATGGCAAAAGGTCGCTCGCGGACTGTCTGCAGGTCGTGTACAGTCGGTTGCCATGCGCCTAGTGGTCGAGCGCGAGCACGAAATTCGCGCTTTTATACCAGAAGAATACTGGCAGATTCATGCCGATACCCATGTTGCCAACAGTACAGCTAAAAAAGCTGCAAACGCTGAGCAAGCTATTATTCGCTTAGAGGCGACCAAACAAGGTGGCAAAACGCTTAAGCTCGTCAATAAAGAGCAGACTGATAAAGTCTTAGAGGTACTAAAATCAAGCGACTTTATCGTAAAAGAGCGTGAGGAAAAACCGACCCAGTCACGTCCAAGTGCGCCGTTTATTACCTCGACCTTGCAGCAAGCTGCTAGCACACGCTTAGGGTTTTCAGTTAAGAAGACTATGATTTTGGCACAGCGCTTATATGAAGCTGGTCATATTACTTATATGCGTACGGATTCGACCTTCTTGTCTGGAGATGCATTGGCTGCTGCACGTGGCTATATCGAAGACAGCTATGGTGATAAATATGTGCCAGAAAAACCAAACTTTTATGGCAATAAACAAGGTGCACAAGAGGCCCATGAGGCGATTCGTCCATCTAATGTTCATATGAAATCTACTCAGCTCAAAGGCGTTGAGCGCGATGCCATACGTTTGTATGAGCTGATTTGGCGTCAGTTTGTCGCTTGTCAGATGCCACCAGCGAAATACTTGTCAGTAAACTTATTCGTTGGCGCCAGTGATGTCGAGCTAAAAGCTCGTGGTCGCACCATGACCTTTGATGGTTATACTAAAGTCATGCCACCAGCCAAAACAGATGATACGCTGTTACCTGATGTCAAAAAAGGCGATCAGCTCACCGTAGATAAGCTGGATCCAAGTCAACACTTTACTAAGCCGCCACCGCGCTATACTGAAGCGAGCTTGGTCAAAGAGCTAGAGAAAAAAGGCATCGGCCGTCCATCGACTTATGCCTCAATTATTTCAACCATTCAAGATCGTGGTTACGTCAAACTTGAAAATAAGCGCCTATTTGCCGAAAAGATGGGTGATATCGTCACCGACAGATTGACAGCAAGCTTCCCAGACTTGATGGATTATACCTTTACCGCAGCGTTAGAAGATAAGCTTGACCATGTTGCAGAAGGCGATCAAGACTGGAAAGATGTGTTAGATAACTTCTATGGTGACTTTAAGCTTAAGCTTGAACATGCCAAAGATAAAGATGGTATGCGTCCTAATGATCCAACAGATGTACCAGATGTACACTGTGATATTTGCAATCGTCCGATGCAATTGCGTACTGGCTCAACGGGTGTATTCTTAGGTTGTACGGGCTACAACTTACCACCAAAAGAGCGCTGTAAAGGCACAAAAAACTTAATGCCAGTTGAAGCTTTTGCCAATCTTGATGATGCAGAAGGAGACGACGAGGCGGCCGAAGTCAAAGATTTGATGGAGAAAAAACGCTGTCCAAAATGTGGTACAGCCATGAATGGTTATATCGTCGATGGTGGTCTCAAGCTACATATCTGCGGTAACAACCCTGATTGCGACGGTTATATTCTAGAAGAAGGTAAGTTTGAAGTACCGGGTTCAGATGCACCAACCATTGATTGTAATAAGTGTGATGGGCAGATGGAGTTAAAGACGGGGCGTTTTGGTCCTTACTTTGCTTGTCAAAAATGTGATAACACGCGTAAAGTGCTCAAAACGGGAGAAGCGGCACCGCCGCGTATGGATCCAATTCATATGCCGGAGCTCAAATCAACCAAGCATGATGATTATTTTATCTTACGTGAGGGAGCGGCTGGGATGTTCTTAGCAGCGTCTAAGTTCCCAAAAGTACGCGAGACACGTGCGCCAAAGCTTGCTGAGCTACGCGAAGTCAAAGATAAAATGGAAGATAAGTTCCAATATCTGTTTGAAGGGCCAGATGAAGATCCTGATGGTAATCCAACGATTTTACGCTGGTCACGTAAGAAAAAAGAGCAATATATCGGCTCTGAGAAAAACGGCAAAGCCACGCGCTGGGGTGTATATTGGCGTAAAGGCGAGTGGGTAGAAGAATAAACCTCTTTTACCTTTGCCATAAATAGTTTTAAGCACAAAAAA
>NZ_LNUO01000137.1:0-5336 GCF_001462175.1 Psychrobacter sp. ENNN9_III | reverse complement strand
AGGTTTTTTAGTATTGATAAGATTTAAGCTTAAGCGTGATTAGTTCTTTTCGATGATACCGCAAGCAATACGGTCGCCAGCATTACCTGCTGGTTGACTGGTATAGTCATCAGCGCCAGCATGAACGATAAAGGCGCGGCGATTGACACTATACTTACCTGTTTTAGCTGCAGAAATCTGCTTGTTTACATAATTAATAGTAGCCACACCATCTTCATTTGCTGTTAAGTTAGGCAAGTCACCTGCATGGCCGTTCATATCATCTGGGTTAGAATGCGGGAAGTTATCAGGATTAAAGTGACCACCTGCTGCTTTACCCATATCAGCACAGCTACCAGTCTCATGAATATGTAGTGCCACTGTTTTTCCTGGTGTCATATTCATAAGCTTGCCATAGACTTGTACACCGTCATCAACAGGGCGTAAAAATACTTGACCGACTTCCTTATTATTACCATCAACCGTTTTAATCGTTGATTTTAGAGCGGGTTGATTAAATGGGTTACCGGTTTTTAGTTGATCTTGTACCGTTTGGCAACCCGTCATTGCTAACGCTGAACCACATAATAAAACACTTGCAAGCATTGTCTTTTTCATTGTTTTCTCCATTTGTATGTAATTGTCTAATGTATTCATTATTAAGATTTTGTAGTTATGACTGCCTCTACAATGTCTATAAGCTTTATCTATATTGCTTAAATACTTCATAGTCAGTATAGACAAACATTTCTCGTAATTATTCACTATAAGCGCAACAATCGGTTAATAAATGTAAGTAACGTATGGGTTTGAAAAATGAAAAATGAAAAATGAAAACATGAAGTAAGAATAAGAATTATAGGCTATGGACATTACAGTAGTATCAAAGAAAATAAGGAGGCTTAGCTAAGTAAAAAAAGAAGCATAAAAAAAGACCGTAATTGTTATTACGGTCTTTTTGCATTTATTGACTATTAACAACTTTACAGCTTAATTGTGCAGCGCTTTACCTGACGTTTTATCAACCGTCACCTTAGCAGGCTTTAGCGGTGTTGGCATATTGACCAATGCTACTTTTAATATCTCGTCAATCGTTGCTACTGGCTGAATCGTTAAGCCCTCTTTCACATTGTCAGGGATATCAGCCAAGTCGCGCTCATTACTTGCAGGAATCAGCACGTGCTTGATACCACCGCGATGGGCTGCGAGCAGTTTTTCTTTAAGACCACCGATACGCAATATTTTACCGCGCAGTGTAATCTCACCTGTCATCGCAATGTCTGGACGAATGGCGATACCAGTCAAGGCAGAGACCAGTGCTGTCGTCAATGCACCACCAGCAGATGGACCATCTTTTGGAGTCGCACCCTCTGGCATATGTACGTGAACGTCAGTGGTTTTGACAGTCTCATAGTCAATACCTAAGCTATCACCGCGAGCACGAACGACACTCATGGCAGCGCGAATCGACTCTTTCATCACATCACCTAGTGAGCCCGTAAAGCTAAGCTCACCTTTGCCTTTCATGGCCACCGCTTCGATAGTTAATAACTCACCACCAACTTGTGTCCAAGCAAGACCAGTGATACGACCAATTTCAGGGTCTTTTTCGGCCAATCCATAATCGTATTGATGGACGCCTAGATAGTCATCGATGTTTTTGTCATCGACCACGACCAGTTCGCGCTCATCTTTTTTCGGAGCGCGTGCGCCATGACTTTCAACCGAACCGCGTACGACTTTGCGGCAGATTTTATTGACTTCACGCTCAAGGTTACGTACACCTGCTTCACGTGTATAGCTACGTACGATGCTATGTAATGCTGCTTCGACAATTTCAATCTCGCCTTCTTTAAGACCATTTTGCTTGATCGCTTTTGGCACAAGATACTTTTGCGCGATATTGACCTTTTCTTCTTCGGTATAACCTGGCAAACGGATGACTTCCATCCGGTCAAGAAGGGCAGGCGGGATATCCATGCTGTTAGCCGTACAGATAAACATTACTTGTGATAAGTCTAAGTCCATATCCAAATAATGGTCGTTAAACTTGTCATTCTGCGACGGATCTAATACTTCTAATAGCGCTGATGCTGGATCGCCACGGAAGTCTTGGGCCATTTTATCGACTTCATCTAGTAAGAATAGCGGGTTTTTCACCTCTACTTTGGCTAAAGACTGGACGATTTTACCCGGCATCGCACCGATATAAGTACGGCGATGACCACGGATTTCAGCTTCATCACGGACGCCACCCAGCGCCATACGGACAAACTTACGACCAGTTGCTCGCGCAATCGACTCACCTAATGAGGTCTTACCCACACCAGGAGGACCAACGAGACAAAGAATCGGACCGCGCAGTTTTTTCACGCGCGACTGTACCGCTAAGTATTCTAGGATGCGATCTTTTACATCTTGCAAACCATAATGGTCTTCATCAAGCGTGGTTTTAGCTTTTTCTAGATTGATAGAGACTTTGGTTGTCGCATTCCACGGCGTGTCCAGAATCCATTCAATATAGTTGCGTACGACCGATGACTCACTCGATGCAGGTGGCATCATTTTAAGCTTTTTAAACTCTTGCTCCGCCTTCTTACGGACATCATCGGGTAAGTCAGCGTCTTCTAAACGCTTTTCAAGCTCCGCGACATCATCATCGCCATCGAACGCGCCGTCATTCATATCGGACAGCTCGTTTTTGATGGCTTTCATTTTTTCGTTTAAAAAGTACTCGCGCTGATTGTCTTCCATTTGCTGACGTACCGCGTCTTGAATATCTTGCTCGATATTCTGCTCGGCACTTTGCTTAACCAAATATTCAGTCAAGGTATTGATGTGAGCTTTGATGTCGTCATTTTCTAAAAACGACTGCTTGACCTCAAGATCCATCGATACGCGTGTTGAGATAAAATAGACCAACTCTAATAAATCATCGATACGCTTCGCTACGCGAGTGAGCTCCCGGGCATTGCGTAGACGTGCATCAGCATAGCTTTCAAACAAGCTGGTCAAAGCTTGAATGGTATTTTTTTGTTGGCTCTCATCCATTTGCACATCAAGATCAGCACGTTCAAAACTTGCCATCAAGACGTTATCATGGTCCTGAATCGTATCGACACGCGCGCGATATTGACCTTCGATGAGGACTTTAATGCAATCCTCATCGCTATCATGTGGCATGGTGCTAACGATGCGACACACCGTACCGTATTGGTACAAGTTGTCCTGATCGATATCTTCGGTCAGCGAGTCTTTTTGTGCCACGACCAACACTTTATTGCCATATTCAGCTTGCGCCAGCTCAACCGCTTGTACGGATGGTGCACGGCCAACGAATAGGGCGATTTGCATGTGCGGATAGACCACTACGTCTCTAAGTGCTAAAAGCGGCAAATAGTCTTCAGCGATATCGTCTTTGACAACATTAGATGACGCGCTCACCTCATCTACAGATGAGTTGTCTGTTTCGTTATCATGGTCAATAGCAGATGATACATCGATGTCGATGTTGTCTTTATCAATATTATGTTCACTCATATATTTTTCCTCGTTAACCAGACTTGTAAAGTCAAGTTCGTGGTTCATGTTTAGATAAATGGAGTCCCCATAAAAAATTGCAAGGCCTTACTATAGTCATTGCTAAATAAAATCAAGACATTAATAACCACACGCGACTAAGGTAAATTATCTCACTTAAGCGAAGATAATATCGCTTACTTATTTCTCCTTTAGCGAATGTCTACTTCGTTCTGAGCATAGGTTTTACTTGCAAAATCAGGTAAACTGACGCCCTTCTAAAACCGTACTGCCTAAAGTAGGGCGTTGTAGCTACTAGAGCGATATTTATAAGTTATATAGATTCGTAGACTTTAAGATATTAACCAGTCTTTATCAGGCTAAAGTAAAGAGCAAAAGGGGCAATACATGGCAATTAACGCAGTATTATTGGCAGTAGTCATTATGCTTGGTCTGTCACTCGCGCGCGTACATGTGGTGCTAAGTTTATTAATAGGAGCATTGGCAGGCGGGCTCATCGCAGGTCTTGGCATTACCGACACTTTAGAGGCCTTTCAAGAAGGCATCCGTAATGGCGCACAAATCGCTCTGTCCTATGCGCTACTGGGTGCTTTTGCGGTAGCGATAGCTCATTCTGGTTTGCCGCAGTCATTAGCAGGGACAGTTATCAAACGCATTGACGCGGCGGGCACTGGTGGCATGATTAAGTATATGCTGTTTGCAGGCTTAATCGTCATGAGCTGCTTTAGTCAAAACTTAATTCCTATCCACATCGCCTTTATTCCGTTGCTCGTGCCTCCATTACTGCTCGCCTTTAATCGTATGCAAATTGATAGACGGCTCATTGCTTGTTTGCTAACTTTCGGTTTGGTCACTACCTATATGTTTATCCCATATGGCTTCGGTGATATTTATCTCAATCAAATCATGCTAAAAAACGTCGGTGAAGCAGGTATTGATATCGCTAACATTTCTGTGATTCAAGCAATGGCGATACCCGCATTAGGTATGTTCATCGGTTTATTGACAGCAGTCTTTATCAGCTACCGTAAGCCGCGACAGTATCATCAAGTCGCTATCGATAAAGAAGCTCGCGATGCTGCTATCCAAAGCGAAGGGTTAAAAAATGATGAGCTAAGCAAAACAACCGCTGGTGCCAAGGCGCAAAGTAAGTTAAAAACGCTGGTAGCACTGGCTGCTATTGTGACTGCTTTTGTGGTGCAACTGTATACAGACTCGCTGTTGCTTGGCTCGATGTTTGGCTTTGGCGTCTTTATGGCGACAGGCGTGGTCAAGTGGCGTGATGCCGATACGGTGTTTAATGATGGTATCAAGCTGATGGCAATGATTGGCTTTATTATGATTACCGCGCAGGGTTTTGCCGAAGTCATGAAAGCGACGGGTGAGATTGCACCGCTCATTGATGGCGCGACTAACCTTTTTGCTGGTAATAAAGCCATCGCCGCTTTGGTTATGCTTGGAATTGGTTTGGTGGTGACGATGGGTATCGGCTCATCATTTTCGACCATTCCGATTATTGCCGCAATTTATGTACCGCTGTGTATCTCTCTAGGGTTTTCGCCTTTAGCAACGGTTGCGATTATTGGTACGGCTGGGGCACTCGGCGATGCGGGCTCTCCTGCGTCAGATTCGACACTCGGGCCAACCTCTGGTCTAAATATCGATGGACAACATGACCATATCAAGGACAGCGTGGTGCCGACTTTTCTTCATTACAACATTCCGTTGTTGGTATTTGGCTGGATTGCAGCGATGGTATTGTAGTCGATACTCTAAACGCTTATAACGAAACTAAAAAGGCGAGTGATTTTATAATC
>NZ_LNUO01000136.1:0-7012 GCF_001462175.1 Psychrobacter sp. ENNN9_III | reverse complement strand
GCAAAAAACACTATCCCCCATCATCTCACGTACTATAGTGTTTTAATATGATTTAACGATAGGATGATGTGAGTTATATCTTTCTTAATATAGTCAGGTCAATATAAAAAGGATACAGCGAGACTGGGATAAGTTTTTTGCCGCCTCTGTCTACGCGGGCACAGTACGCAAGAAAAGTCTGTACCAGTCTAGCGAATTTATGCAGTGTATCTCTTTTATTTAGTATCAACTATACTACTCATCAAAATCCCTAATCTGACCACTTAAACTATCCAAAAACTCATCACTCTGCGCCAGCAACTTATTTAAGCGTTCTTCATTGATAACGCTTGCCAACTCATCAGAGCCAAAGGATTGTTCTTGACTGTAGTAGAGTATTTCTCTTGCGTCATCATTTCCTAATGTCTGTAAATACGTATCAACCGTATCAGCGCTAGATGCTTTTTCCTCAGCACTGTCGTTAGCTTTTGCATTATTACTAAACCACCTTAAGCCACTTGGCGTGATTAAGCCATCTAACGGCACATCCCACGGTTGACGTTCGAGATGTTCTACTACCTGAAAATCATAGCACCAGCCAATTTTTAACGGTTTTTTTTGACCCTGCTTGATAGCTTTTGCCAAGCGTCGTATCATAAAATCCGCCGCCCATGCCCATACGATTACCGTTTAGATCTACTGCTACTAATGGACAGATAATGACATCTAATTCGCGTGCCCAAAGTAGTCGACGACTATGATTTTGCTTCATGCCTAAACTGTGAATCCGCGTCGGTAAGTTTACCAATTTTGAATGGTAAATCGGCACAAAGCGCAGACGTTTATCGACATTGCCCTTGTCATCACGACCGAGCGAGCCTACGACTGGTAAATAAGGCAGATAGCCTAAGTGCTCGCACCAAGTGAGTAGTGGCTGGGTCGGCAGCTCACCAAAGCCATCATAATATAAGCCAATACGCGCACGTGGAGGCAAGCGCTGTTGCAACTTAATCAAGTGCAAACTTGCCATACGCGCGTATTGTCTGCGCTCGCCATCTGTAAGATTACGACGCTGACGGGTAAATTGTCGTCTCGGCGGATTGCTAGGTTTAGACTGTTTTGATTCAATGTTTTTGGATTTAGGATGCATAGATATACTATCCGTTAATATATTAAATTGATGGTAGCTGGCGCTTTTAGGTAACAGCAATCCCTATTTGTGAATATTCAACACGTCTTAGTCATGCTATCATAACGCCACTTTACATCCTATTTTTCATCATGTGCAGCAGTTGTTGCACTTTTCATAATAAATAACACAGAGGACAGTTATGTCGACACAGAATCAGGCAACTCGTACCGAAAAAGATACCATGGGCAACGTGGAAGTCCCAAGCGAGGCTTATTGGGGCGCGCAAACCCAGCGTAGCCGCGAAAACTTCAAAATCGGTGGCGAGACCTTGCCGCGTCCGATGATTGAAGCGATGGCACTGGTGAAAAAAGCCGCTGCTATTACCAATGCAAGCCTTGAGCGTATCGAAGGCGATAAGCGCGACCTCATTGTGCAAGCTGCTGACGAAGTCATCGACGGTGGTCTCACCGATCAGTTCCCATTAGTGGTATGGCAGACGGGTTCTGGTACGCAGTCAAATATGAACATGAACGAAGTGCTCGCCAACCGTGCCAACGAAATCGCTGGTTCTGAGCGTGGTAGCTACGCGCCGATTCATCCAAATGACCATGTCAACCATGCGCAGTCTACCAACGACAGCTTCCCAACGGCGATTCGTGTCGCTGCTGCGCGTCAGATCAACAGCCTGCTTATCCCAGCGGTAAAAGCACTTCGCGATACGCTAGATGCCAAAGCCAAAGAATTTGATAGTATCGTCAAAATTGGTCGTACGCATTTACAAGACGCCACGCCTTTGACCCTAGGTCAAGAGTTTAGCGGTTATGTCAGCCAGCTTGACCACTCGTTGACTCGTATCGACAACGCACTACAAGGCTTATATGAGTTGCCACTAGGTGGTACGGCGGTTGGTACGGGTCTAAATGCCCATCCTGATTATGCGGTAAAAGCAGCTGAGCAGTTATCAACTTTGACTGGTCTGCCATTTGTGACTTCACCGAATAAATTTGAAGCGCTAGCGGCTCGTGATGCCGAAGTATTTGCTTCAGGCGCACTAAAAACGCTAGCGGGTAGCTTAAATAAGATTGCTAACGACGTACGTTGGTTAGCTTCAGGTCCGCGCTGTGGTCTAGGCGAGCTTACCATTCCAGAGAATGAGCCAGGCTCATCTATCATGCCGGGCAAAGTCAATCCAACTCAGTCAGAAGCGATGACCATGGTTGTCGCTCAAGTGATGGGTAACGACGTTACTATCAGCATGGCAGGCGCGTCAGGTAACTTTGAACTAAACGTATATAAGCCAGTGATCGCCTTTAACTTATTGCAATCTATCAAGCTACTGGGTGACGCTTGCAATAGCTTTAATGACAACTGCGCGGTCGGCATCGAGCCAGTAAAAGACAAAATCGATGACTTCTTGCACAATTCATTGATGCTCGTCACGGCACTAAACCGTCATGTTGGTTATGAAAACGCCGCGAAAATCGCTAAAACGGCTTATAAAGAGAACAAAACCCTGAAGCAAGTTGCGGTTGAGCTTGATCTGATGACCGAAGCGCAGTTCGATGAGTGGGTGACGCCAGAGGATATGGTGCATCCTTCTTAATTTGGATTTTGTTAGATAAAAAAAGACCTTGTCGCTCTTGATATAAAAATGTGGCAAGGTCTTTTTTTGGTTAATATTTTTAAAGCCAGTTTTATATTTTATATAGTGGATATAAGCTTAAAAGTTTGCTTATGACCTGACATAACTATTATTATATCTACGCCGCATTTAAAAACAAAAAGACAATAACCTAAATAGGAGTAAATAATGATTACCCATGTACCTGATGTAACCTTTAAAACTCGTGTTCGTGATGAATCTATCGGCGGAGACAACCCATTTACTTGGTATGATCTCACCACAGATGAGTTATTTGCCAATAAAAAAGTGGTCGTGTTCTCGCTACCAGGTGCCTTTACGCCAACGTGTTCGACCAGCCATTTGCCTCGTTATGAAGCGCTTTATGATGAGTTTAAGGCGTTGGGCGTAGATGAAATCGTGTGCATTTCTGTCAATGATGCATTCGTTATGTACCAGTGGGGCCTCAAGCAAAACCGCGAAAACGTATTTTTGCTGCCTGATGGTAATGGTGAGTTCACTCGTAAAATGGGTATGCTTGTTGATAAGAGTAATCTTGGCTTTGGTATGCGCTCATGGCGTTATTCGATGCTTGTCGACAATAAAGCCATTAAAAAAGTGTTTAAGGAACCTGATTTTGGCGACAACTGCCCAATCGACCCCTTTGAAGTGTCAGATGCAGACACTATGTTAGAGTACTTGAAAAGTAATGCTTAAATTCTATTGAGCCAATAAAAGACAAAGTCGATGACTTATTACACAACTCATTGATGCTAGTCACTGCATTGAACCGTCATATCTGTTATGAAAACGCGGTGAAAACTGCTAAAAATGTAAATTACTAACGTTGTTATAACTAAGTAGACATTGTCTGAACTAAAACAGTAAAGCTCAAATAAAAAGAGCACATGAATCACTCATGTGCCCTTGATCATTTACTTAAATGCTCATCAATGCTCAGCTATTTTTATTTAATCTCAAGCTTTTTGCGCTCTGAGCTGGTCTCCTTTGGTAGTACCAGTTTTAGTATGCCGTTTTCATATGACGCTTCTGCCGCATCGACTTTTACCTTGGATGGCAACTGGAAGCTACGCGATACTGAGCCAAAGTAGCGCTCGCTGCGTAATATCTTGTCGCCGTCTTTTTGCTCATCATGCTGCATAATATCAGCGCTGATCGAGACGATATCTCCGGTAATGGACAGATCGATATCTTCTTTGGCAACGCCGGGTATTTCAGCGTTTACATGGAACGCATCATCTTTTTCACTGACATCAATCCTGATTTGGCTAGCATTAGGGAGCGCTTCACCATGCAGCGGACGCATCACAAAGCTAGGTGCCATCTCATCAAAGAAGTTGTCAAAGATTGAATTGC
Organism: Psychrobacter sp. ENNN9_III; assembly: GCF_001462175.1. Classification (NCBI taxonomy): domain Bacteria; kingdom Pseudomonadati; phylum Pseudomonadota; class Gammaproteobacteria; order Moraxellales; family Moraxellaceae; genus Psychrobacter; species Psychrobacter sp. ENNN9_III. The sequence continues at coordinate 2,903 of NZ_LNUO01000136.1, read as the reverse complement.
GTGTCACTAATTTACTCATAACAGTCTCCTTATCATTGATTGTCTACTGTGTATCTAACCTACTTTATATATAAAGGTGAGCTATATAATTTCAAGGGGTAATTTTAAGGTAATATGTCTAATATATTAATGAGGAATTTTGTTTTTATCTATTTTTTTAGAATAGATATTTAACGAATTACCGGCCACGATGAGCATTATTCCAATCAATAAGGCAACGGTAAAACTTTCAGAATATAAAAGCACACCAATGATGGATATTAAGGGTAATCTAAACAAATCCATAGTGACGACGAATGTCACCTCTGCATGTTGCATGGCTTTGGTCATACAATAATGTGCCGATAAGGCTGTCACCCCTATAATTATTAACCATAGCCACTGAATACCGACTGGCGTCGTCCACCCATCTATAAATAACAGCAATCCCAAAGGCGCTTGTATAAAACACATCATAAAAATAATCGTGATTGGGCTATCTGTGTTAGATAACGATTTTGTGGCCACATGAGAAAAGGCATAGCAAATAGCGGCGCCCAACACGATCAATGACGCATAATGAGCGACATCTAAGCTAGGTTGAACGATGACTATTATGCCCAGTATGCCTAATAGTACGGCAATAACTTTCTTTACCGTGATAGACTCTTTTAAGAAAAGATACGAGATGATTATCGTCCACAAGGGAACGGTAAATTCAATAGCAAAAACGGTCGCTAAGGGCAGTAGTCCTATGCCTAAGAACCAGCCATATTGTCCCGCGAAATGAAATAGATTCCTTACTAGATGTAGTTTGATACGTGTGGGAAATGAAAAACGCGCTTTCTTCAATAACAGTATGATTGGCAACAGTACCAATAAGCCGACGATACTTCGGAAGAATAAAATCTGGAAAACACCGATTTCATTATTCAGCTCACGAGCACCAATGGCCATCAAACAAAATGAGGAGAGTGCGCCAATCATCCAAAGGGTGGAGCGAATCATAATGGTGCAAGCCTGTATATAAAATCAAATCTGGAGTTTATCTTATAGTTAATTTGCTCTAAGAATGTTACGGCAAGGTTGATATAAATTTTTGCCGCCTCTGTCTGCGTAGGCACAGCAAGCAAGAAAATTACTATCAGCTTTGCGACCTACATATAAAATACATAACACTTTTAGTTAGTATTGGCTATACTTTTTACTAGCTAGAAGGAGGTACGACGATAGTTGCGGTATTTAGGTAACCAAAAATTAGCTTTTAATCGACGTTCTAAATTTTCTGCCGTGACTGGTAATGCAAGTTTATCTTCAACCGCTTGCAATGCCACTGCATAGGCTATCCTTTCACTGATTTCTCTAATAAATTTGATTGGCGGTAATACTGCACCTGGCGCTCTTTCATATTCTATTGAGATATCTGCAAGTGCTTGGCTTGCAGCCATTAACATGTTATCGCTGATGCCCGTCGCACGTGATGCTAAAACGCCTAAGCCAATACCTGGAAATATATAGCTGTTATTACATTGTGAGACCTCAAAAGACTGACCTTCAAAAGTGGTATGAGGAAAAGGACTGCCAGTTGCAATAATTGCGCGACCTTTACTCCAGCTTGTCACTTCTTGCGGTGTTGCTTCAACACGAGACGTCGGGTTTGAAAGCGGTAAGACAATTGGATTTTCAGTATTAGCACATAACGTTTCGATCACCTTTCGTGTAAACAGACCTTTTTGTCCGCTTACGCCAAACAATACCGTTATTTTTGCTTGCTCAACCACTTGGGCTAAACCAAGCTGCTGACTGTGATCCCAGTGTTCAATATCTGACTCCTTCTGTACTAACGGTACTTGGAATGCTTGCAATTCTGTCATGCCATCAGTGAGCAGGCCATAGCGATCAACCATAAATACCTGTTTGCGTGCTTGCTCTTCTGTCAACCCTTCACGCTGCATCTGGCGAATAATGTGTTCAGCAATACCGCAACCTGCTGATCCTGCCCCTAAAAAGGCTATTTTTTGCTGACTAAGTTTTTGCCCCTTATTTAAACATGCTGCAATCAATGTACCGACTGACACAGCAGCAGTTCCTTGAATATCATCATTAAAGCAACATAGCTGATTACGGTATTTATTCAATAATGGCGTGGCGTTTTCCTGGGCGAAATCTTCAAATTGTAATAACACCTCTGGCCAACGACGTTTAACCGCTTGAATGAACAAGTCTACAAATTCATTGTATTCATCGCCAGAAATTCTTGGATTTCTCCAGCCCATATACATAGGGTCGTCAAGCAGCTTTTGGTTGTTGGTACCAACATCTAACAAAATTGGTAGGCAATAAGCTGGGCTAATACCACCACAGGCCGTATATAGCGATAGTTTACCGATTGGAATACCCATTCCACCAATCCCCTGATCACCTAAGCCCAATATACGCTCACCATCGGTGACAACGATCACTTTTACTTTTTGCTTGGTTGCATTTTGCAGCATGTCATCGATTTTATGGCGCTCAGGATAAGAGACAAATAGACCACGTTTACGGCGATAAATCTGAGAGAACTTTTCGCAAGCTTGGCCAACCGTTGGGGTGTATATGAGCGGCATCACTTCCTCAATATGCTGCTCAATCAAATGGTGAAATAAAGTCTCATTCGTATCTTGTATATTACGCAGGTAAATATGCTTATCCATATCACTCGTAAAGGAGCTAAGTTGATGATAAGCGCGTAATGATTGCTCCTCAATCGTCTCGATGGCATGAGGCAATAAACCTGTCAAATTAAAACTATGACGTTCCTCTGGTGAAAAGGCGCTACCTTTATTTAGTAAAGGAGTTTCTAATAGTGCAGGACCTGCAAAGGGAATATATAAAGGACGTTGGTTTAGCATGATAAAGTCTTCTTATTAAAGGTATAGGAT
>NZ_LNUO01000135.1:0-46183 GCF_001462175.1 Psychrobacter sp. ENNN9_III | reverse complement strand
GCATTATTGATACTTTTGAGTAGTGCAAGTTACGTCCATGCCGATAGTATGAGCGATCTTATCGCCCAAAAAACAGCACAGCCTGAGCTTGCAGTGCCGCGTGCCAAAATTAATACGCGCTCGACCATCCAGCGTACCCGTCCCAACTACTCAACTATTAATAATCCGAATTACACAAACACTCAGCCTACTTCGAATGCATATGGTTATCGTCAGCAGACGCAAAACAGGTCTGGAGCAAATACCTCCTATCGTTATCCTGAAGTGCAACGGCAAGCACCTACTGTCTTGCCTGCATTTTTATCAGGTAATTACGATAACGTCGATAGTGAGTATTTGCCACTGCTGAGCAGTGCTGAAAATCACAGCAGTATGGCCGCACGCGAGGTGATTAGTACGGCACGCAAGATGGCACTCAACGAGCGCGCTATCATTCAAGGCGGCTGCTGGGACTATCTAAATGAGGTGTTTAAGCGGGCAGGGGTCACTCGTGATACAGTACATAAAGGCGCCTATAGACAAGGCCCTTATGCCAATAGTAATGAGATTGAGATTGGTGACTGGCTTTATTATATCAATCATGGCTATAACGGTGTCGAGCATAGCGGACTGTTTGTCGGCTGGGTCGATGAAGCGGCTAAGCAAGCGCTGATACTCAGCTATGCTGGGGAAAATCGCCGCGAGCCTGCGCGCTATCGAGTTTATGATTTGAGTAATGTGTACCAAATCATGCGTCCAACTATCTAAGTAGGATATTCAATATCTTTTAGACAATAAAAAACGCCCGTATCTAAGTAGGATATTCAATATCTTTTAGACAATAAAAAACGCCCGTGACTGATAAAAGTTACGGACGTTTTTTATTGTTTAATAAAAGCTAGCGACAGTTTAACTAATTTTTCTAAATAACTTTAGAACGGTTTAACGACCACTAATATAACAATAATGACCAAGGCAAAGACTGGTATCTCATTAAACCAGCGCCAAAATTTATGGGTTTTATAATGCGGATTATCAATCAGTTTCTTTCGATAAAAACCACATGCGCCATGATAAGCTGACAGCAAAATGACTAGAAAAATCTTTACATGCAGCCAGCCTTGGGTTTTATATACTTCCCAGCCAAGTCCTACCATCCATAGACCTAAAATCCACGTTGCTATCATCGACGGGGTCATAATGCCGCGATATAGCTTACGCTCCATCACCGTAAAACGCTCTTGACTGATAAGATCATCACTCATGGCATGATAGACAAAAAGCCTTGGTAGATAAAAAATCGCCGCAAACCAGCAGACCATTGCAATGATGTGTGCTGCTTTAATCCAATTAAAATAATCTGGCATAGTTTTTCTCTTGTTATCTTGTCAATACTTATATGCGTCGTAAATAAACGCGGGCAAGCTTAACGCAGATTAATGGATAATGGTAGCAGCACATCGTTAAGATATCAGCTATTCTGCCAACACTACTTGTGATTGATGTCCGCTCATCGCATCCATAACAGGCACTTGCTTAGCTGCTCTTGGCGCTGCAAATTGGGCAGTTAAGCCCAGCTCACGCATTAGCCTATTATCATTAGATTGGCTGGCATTGCCTGTTGTTAACAGCTTGTCACCATAAAAAAATGAGTTGGCACCTGCCATAAAGGCCAAAGCCTGCTCAGCATCAGATAAGCTTTCACGCCCAGCAGATAGGCGTACATAGCTGCTCGGACAGCAGATACGCGTTACTGCAATCGTGCGAATCCATTCCAGCACCGATAGCTCACCCTCTGCTAGCACTTTATCACCGATGGGCGTGCCGGCAATAGGGACGAGCAGATTGACAGGAATAGACTCGGGTGCCTTGGGCATTTTAAGTAACTCATGTACCCAGTCGATGCGGTCTTCGCGGCTTTCACCCATACCTACAATATTACCACTACAGACGTTAATACCCGAGTCACGTACGTGCGCTAGCGTATCGAGACGCTCATCATAGCTACGCGTACTGACTACCTCCTCATAATAGCGACGCGAGGTGTCTAGATTGTGATTATAATAATCAAGCCCTGCATCGGCCAACTGTGCGGCTTGCTCAGGATTTAGCATACCTAGCGTCATGCAAGTCTCAAGCCCTAAGCTTTTGACTTCTTTAACCAGCTCGACCACATAAGGCATATCTTTGGCGCTTGGATGCTTCCATGCAGCACCCATACAAAATCGCGATGAGCCGCTAGCTTTAGCGCGCTTAGCCGCTGCGATCACTTTATCAACCTCTAAGCGCTTTTCTGCCTGCAACTTGGTCTTGTCACGATGATGACCTGACTGTGAGCAATAACCACAATCCTCAGGACAGTTGCCTGTCTTAATCGATAGCAAGGTACTAATCTGTACTTCATTAGCATCAAAGTTTTGGCGGTGAATCGTTTGCGCTTGTAATAATAAGTCCATTAACGGTAAATCAAACAGCTGCGCAATGTGTTCACGACTGTGTTTAACAGTATTATCATTGGCTTGAGGGTTAGGTTCTTGGATTGAAAGTAGTCCTGCCATGGGTTAAATCCTTTTAAGATAAGCTGAGAAAAACTCAGTTAAGTTAAGATAATTATTGAATAATGAGGCAATAAAAAGGTCGCGGTAACCGTAGTATACCGCAACCTTTTCGTAAAATCAGAACGCTATTGATAATGCTAGTAGATGGTATCTAAGATTATATTTATAACCCAGTTGTTTAATCACATGCCATCTTAATCACATAACATCTTTTCAAAATTACAGCGCCTTATTTACCGACTTTATGCTTTACCACACCAATCCAATGGTTGGCAAATTGCTGCGCTTTATAGGCGTAAGGTTTTGCTTTTTGGACGTAGGGTTTATAGTCTTCTGGAATAGCAGGTACGATGTGTTTAGCAAGCTTATTGAACCACATCATTAAGCTATAATCGCCCTCTATACTCAAGTTACCTTCTTGAACGGCTGTCATAAAGGCAGGCAGATCGCCTTTAGACAACAGCTTTACCCCCGTCATTGAATCTTTGAAATTAATCGTCAAATCTGGCTCATCGGCGTGACCACTACGTTGACTAAAAGTCCCATTATCAAAGTTAAAATGACGTGCAACGTTTGCTTCCACACTAGCGATCTCGATGGTAACTTTACGATCAGCCAGTAGCTTTTTGACATCTTCGTTATCGCTGTCAGCAAGCGTAGACAGACGATAGCCAACCACCGCCAACATCATATCTAATGGGTCAGATTTGATATCTAATACGGGAATAGTAAACATAGTCAGGCTCCTAAAATGAGTATAATAATAAGTAAGAAAAATGTAGGTATCGAATAAAGGCTACTTTATATTGGTTTGCACTACAATCATATAGGTAGAGTATAAACTATCTTCTACCTTTAATACTTTAGTAGTTGCGTAGAAGGTATTAGATATCGTGTAACAATACCTTGAATCAAGTATAGTGCTATTGCTTAACGGGTTTACGCATACAATATTTAGATGATAAGTAGCTTAGTATTATAAAATAATAGTGCTAAAAAATGCGCCGATATTAGGCGCAATGATTAACAATAAGTCATACACGAAAAAAGGAGCTACTAAAAGCGTGGCTGATAATGATCATCATAGATAGGTGTATGTTCAACGTAGCGTGCAGCAGCTCGTTTACGCTCTTGCTGTACTGTATGGCTCACGTCATCATAACGCAGCGCACGATATAACACCCAACCTGCTAACGGCAGCCAACTGATACCAAATGCTGCAACATAACTATGCCAATCAGATAAGCCAAAACCACTCATCAACGCGCTATGTAACATCTCAACACTGAGCCAATATATCATACCACCAAGCACATACCATAGTAGCCAACGCTGTGAAGTTAAGGCAATCACTATGATAAAGCTTGCCAATAGACCATAGCCAAGTAGCGCACTACCGCCTAACGTATCTACCCCAGCAACAGAAAATATAGTCACAAACATCATTCATCTCGCTATTCATAAGGTGAATTTCAATAAGACTATTATGCTGGTTTGCCATAAAAAGCTGAATAGGGTAGAGGCGACTTTACGACAACAGTTGTCGTCTGATTTATAGTGGCTGTTTTATAAGAAAAAAAGGTTTATTATAAAAAGTAAGCGCCTTATTGTTAGGCGCTTACGGTAAAGAATTATAGAAAAATTCAGCCATATTAAATGGTTAGGACTATTGCTTGATAGGTTGTACACGCTTGGTACGATTGCCCCACCATGATAGTGCTGTTACTAAGATTGCCCCAAGTAACATCAGTCCCAATGTCGTCAGCCATTGTGCTCCAGTTGGGTAATGCCAGGGCGCAACATTATTGACAGCCTCACTATTTAAAGTGCCTAAAGCATCTACTTTCCAAGGCCATACTTTAACCAGTGAGCCAGCAATAAAGCCAGTGAGCAGTGCTAATGTTCCCTGATAATATCGCGCTAACAACCATTTGAGCACCCGCGTAAAAATGAGTAGCCCAGTTGCCATTCCTGCCATTAAAGTAATAATAATAGTTAAATTAAGAGTATGGACAGCCTCCAATACCGTATCGTAAGCGCCCATCAGCAATAAAATAAATGACCCTGAAATACCAGGAAGTATCATCGCACAAATTGCAATCGCACCTGCAAAGAATAAATACGGTAAGCTTGGCGTCGTAGCGAGCAAGGGTAAGTTACTGATCACGACCGCTGTCACGATACCAATGACAAACAACCCTGCACGCGCAGCATTCCACCGCTTTATTTCACTTAATAAAATAACGACAGTCGCGACCACTAAACCAAAGAAAAATGACCAGATAAGTAGGGGTTGATTGTCGAGCAAGTGCTTGATTAGACCTGCTAAGGTGGCAAAGCTTGTGGCAATACCTAATAGCAAAAATAGCAAAAATGTCGCATCGACTTGTCGCCAGACAGCAAGTAAACCTTTGATACCGCCATGCTGACGAAACGCCTGCCAAAGGCTTGGGCCAATACTACCCAATGCATTAATTAGGCGCTCATAAATACCTGCAATCAGAGCGATAGTGCCGCCTGATACACCAGGTACGATATCAGCTGCGCCCATTGCCATGCCTTTAATATAGACCGCCACCAACTGCTTAGGGTTGTCTGCGTTTGCTACAGTAGCTGATGGGGTCGATGATAGGTCTGCTGGTAAGTCTGATAGAGGAGCTGCATCAGTCTTCGCGCTTGATGAAGGCGTGTCTGGCCGCGGGGATTGTGATGCCGTCATGGACATTCCTTTCTAAAAAATAAAAATAAGTGTTAACTGGCTACTGGGTTGAGATGAGTGCAGGATACCCAAGTGCATAGAGTACGCCTTCAAGACCTGTGACGTTTACCGCTGCATCGGCACGAGCTTGGACGATAGATTTGGCATGATATGCAACGCCCAAATCGGCATTGGCCATCATCGGTAAGTCATTTGCGCCATCACCAACGCAGACCACTTGTGACATATCGAGACCCATACGCTCAGCGATATGAGCGACGATAGACGCTTTTTTGGCGCCGTTGACGATAGGCAACTGCACATGACCGGTCACCTCGCCATCTTCGATATCTAAGTTATTGGCATGGACTTCATCAATGCCCAACTGCTCAGCGATATAACGGGCAAAATAAGTAAACCCACCAGAGACCAGCACCGTATGGTAACCCAGCGCTTTAAAGGCACTGACAGTCGTACGAGCGCCTGTCGATAAGGTAAGACGCGCGCAAATATCATCCAGTACTGTAGTGGATATGCCTTCTAATAGTGACACGCGCTGCACAAACGACTCATCAAAATCAATTTCGCCGCGCATGGCTGCCTCGGTAATGGTTTCTACTTGCTCGCCAATACCAGCAGTCTTTGCCAGCTCAACGATGACTTCTTGTTCGATCAAGGTTGAGTCCATATCGAAACAAACAAGCTTATGCGTGCGCAGCATATGACCAATAGATAAGATATGACAATCGACTACATTCATGCTATCAATGCCCAGACTTTGGGCGCCGCTGTAGTCTTTTGCCAAGTAATTCTCTGCCAAGTCGTGACGCAGACGAGTTGTCAGCTGATCATCAATGATGTGAGCTGCTGCTGTCTTTTTGCCAGGATGCATGAGCGTATCAGTGACAGGAACCAATAAATAACGAAATACCTGAGCGGGGACAAACGGCTGTTCGTTGTCATCGTCAGTGCCAGAAACAGAAGCGGTGTCAGTAGCAGCTTTAGGAATGGTAATATCTACAAAGCTTGCTTCCGTATCTTCTGCCACTGTTACCAAATGCCAGCTTGGCTGCTCATCGACCCAAGATTGTACATATTGATGAATATCAAGCGCGTGCATATGCGCTGGCAATACGACAATTAGTGCAAATACAGGTAGAGATTGGAGCGTATCGAAGTCTAGCAGATTGGTATCGTCAGGCAACAATGACGCTACAGAATCTACAGCTTGTTGCCATGCTTTGCTGTCTTTTGGTAACGAGTAAGGCGTATTTTTTGGCATGTCTCAATTGTCCCTTGTGTGCGCAGTTAAGATTAGGAATAATAACAGTTTTACCGTGTATCGCCTATACATGACGCACAAAGTATAACAGTTGAATAATAATGCCATCACCTCTAGTATATTGACCGAACTTTGCAGATAATTAAATGTATACTGACGGATAAACCTATGATGAACCGTATAGTGATATTATAGACAATACCAGTTAGACGACTGCTTGTATGATAGTCGGTAGTGCAGTTAAATGAGACTCGTTTGAGTTAAAATGATTAGTAGCATACTTTTCCAAAAAATGAGCAGCAGCCTCGTTTTTTTAATTTCCCCCATTCAAAAAAGTTTAACATATCATGACGTATTTAGCGCCGCGGCAAGGGTTGTTTGCCATTATCATTCTAGTCAGTTTTTGTTTGCAGACTTTACTGCTGGTCATCAGCACCGATCAGCAACTGACGACAAGTCGTGAACAAAAAGGCGAACAAATGGTCGCCCAGCTGATCGATGAGGCACGTCTGTCTTTAGAAAACGAAGACCGCGTAAGCTTAAGTGTCATTGCCAATCGCTATACTAGCGAGCAGGACGTGGCGCGCATCGTCATCAAAGATAGCAATGGTGAGATTTTAGTACCGGTCGGCAATGCACCGATGCAGCAAGGCGATACCATCAGTCAGATGGCAACCAAAGGTGATGCCGTTATTGGCAGTGTCGCCTTGACCCTAAAAGATATCAGTAAGGGCGAGATTATCGCGATGCAATGGCCGTTCGTCATTGGTTCGTTGGTTCTGCATCTTTTTTTATGGCTGCTGTATGGTTATGTGGCTCGACCAACCAAAGAGCAGATCAATGCGTTGAGCCGAGATATTCAAGACTTACACCGCGAACAGTACATACAATCTGGTCAATTGAGCTATGGACGCGCGCCTAACGAAAATTATGCCGAAAGTAGAGATGCTGGGGGCGTAGAGGCGACTTTGGATAGCGCTGTGGGCAATGATGCTCATCATACTGCCGATACAAGCGATCATGAGACAGGTAAAACCGGCAAAGTTAATACCACTGGTATCCATAGTGAGCTCAATGCGTATTTAAAGTCACAACAAGCCAATGCTGCTGATAAGCAGGCAAGCTCTCATACATCAACTGACGTAGCGCAAGACACACAGTCAAATAATACTAGTAGCCAAGCTCAGCATGCAGATGATGCTCAGATTAGCACAGGAATCGAGAGTAGTGGCGCTCACAAATTTACTAGCAGCACATCAAAGCTGTCTGCGACGCGCACTTTTGATACAGTCAGTGTGCAGATTATGTTTCACGACGAATACAATATGCTAGAGCGTCTGGCTCCTGAGATGCGCATGCCTTATCTAGCATTGTGTACGCAGTTGTTAAATCAAGCGATGACAGAGCTACTCAAGCAGCCACTATTGCTTGGTGTCAGTGCTGTAAATGAGCCACGTTTTGATGAAAGTGGCGCTTGTGCAGTACTTAGAGCTGACAACAGTCATGCAAAAGCTGCCCTAGCCGGTGTTATGTTAGGGAAGCTGTATTTAATGCTTAACAAGATCATTCATGAAAAGCATATTGAACTGTCAAGATTTGCGTTGCCTGCCAAAGTTGGTGTCAGTGACGAAGCCCAAACACAAGCGATGACGCAATTGCTCAATAGCGTTGGTAGAAAAGAACAAATGCTTATTTTATTACCTAATTCTGGACTCAAGCAAATCGGTAGCCATGTACAGGTGCAGAGCTTGAAGCGTCCAACAACGGTATACGAGCGCGAATGTGCTGTTTTTGATGGTGGTAATGATGCCATGATACAACGTTTGGCGTCTGTCCGTAATGCGGTACTGATGTCAGGGGTCGAAGAGGAAGAGCAAGGTGTTACCAATTGATTTTTAGTCGACTAATGTATAGACGTGAAAGATAAATTAAACTAACTCGCAACCAAAAGCCTCCATTTATAACTAACAATAAAACAGCGATATGCGTAAAAAGGATTGACAAGGTGCGAGCGAAACTTTATAAGGCATAAGTATATCAATGTGTTTTGAATTTATTGCCCAAGTAATAGGAGTTTGTCATGAGTGATACTGATATCGATGATGATTTTGATGGCGAATTTGCCGATGATGATGATGCAAAGATGGTTGAAGAAGCAGAGACCAGTGTTCGTACCCGTCTAAGTAGCCTTGAAAAACGTCGTTTGATTGATAACTTACTAGAAGAAAAGCGTCTGGCCAAAGCATTAAAAGACGAGCTAGATGATCTAGGTGATGATGATGACGATGACTTTGATGATGATTGGGAAGATGAGGATCTTTAGACGTCTTTATCTTTAGGCCACCGATTGTTTGTTAGTTTCAATCACAGATTATTAATCAGGTCACATAGTAAGCGTAACAGATTATCAATACTCATCTATGCTAAGCTAAACTCTCTATATTTTATCGACTGCCGTTAATAGTATTCACAAAAATCAAAACGGTATTTCATAGGTAGATACATAGGTAGTGTGTTGGTCAATCGTCAAATTGATTAACACTTATTAATTATCATAGATAACTTCCGTTTTAGTATTGGTTATCACCCAATTATCGATTCAAGGATAAGTATTTCATGAGCAACCAATTAAGCTTTGATGAGCTGTTAGACTTCTTAGACAACCAAGAAAGTCAGTTTATACTCGACAGTGTCGCCACTCATGGGTTTTTGACTGCTACTGTGATAGGACGTCCGCTACCAAACTGGATAGATGCATTGTTTGAAGGGCATGTCAGTGAAGTGCCGGACAACGTCGTCGATGGTATACGCCGCTGGCGCGACTCTATCATGGCTGAGCTAAAAAACGAGACACCTATCGAGCTGCCTTTTGGTGAAGATGCGGGTAATGAAGAAATCGCAGTCGATTTTTCAGATGAGTCAGACATCGTGGCATGGTCGATTGGGTTTGTAGATGCTATGTATGGTGATGAAGCCAGTAATTGGTTTGAAGATGAAGACACGGCTGAAGATGTCGCTGTATTGACCTTACCGATGATTGTGCTAAGCGGTATCGACGATGAAGACCCTGAGCTTGCTGAGATGCGCGCTGATGAAGATAAAATGGTACAGATGGCAAACAGCATTGAAGGCAACTTAACCGAATTGTTTTTATTGTTCCATACCAATGATTAATTCTATAAGTCACTGCTAAGGTAATACCATGGCTATGCAACTCTCCAATCTTGAGCACTTGCCCAATTATCAAATCACTGAACGCTTAGATGTTGTTTATGGTAGTACTGTGCGTTCAAAACATGTCGGTAAAGACTTGTTTGCTGGATTTAAAAATATCGTTGGCGGCGAGCTGACGGCTTATACTGAGCTGCTAGAAGAGTCACGTCAAGAGGCGATTGATCGTATGGTTGTCAAGGCAGAAGCCTTAGGCGCGGATGCGATCGTCGGTTTACGCTTTTCGACATCGAGCATCGCACAAGGGGCCTCAGAGCTTTTTGTTTATGGTACTGCTGTCAAAGCGACACGTCTGCAACGGCCTATGTCCTCTCAATCTCCGCATTATCCTTCTAACGATTATCAATCCAGCGAACCATCAAGCTCAGCGCAGACCTCAACTGATGAGTTACCACGTTTTAATCCTTTTGGTTAACGATAGTGAACTAACTGCAAAACTCTTGCAACTTCACCTTCGCTTTTAAGATAAGAGACGTGCCATGAATGATTCTATGACTCAAATACTCATCAACTATGGGCCATTTGTTTTATTGTTTGTGATTGGTTGGTTTTTTGGTATGCGTCATGAACGTCAGCATCTAGCACAGCTGACAATTGCAGAAAAAGAGCTGGCTCATATCATTGTATCTAGTGAGCGTTTTTATCGACCCAATCTGACAGCTGATAGTGAAGGTGAGTTGGTGCTCGGTAGTGTCGTCATCGCACAAGATTATTTCAAAATGGTCATCGCTCGGGTTTTAAGTTTGTTTGGTAAAAACCTCACCACTTATGAGACATTACTAGACCGCTCTCGCCGTGAAGCTCTGGTACGTATGCGTACGCAAGCACAAGTTAAGGGCTACAATCACATCTATGGTCTGCGCCTGGAAGTCAGTAATATCAATCAGCTGGGTAGTATGGTCGAAGCCATTGCCTATGGCACCGCAGTCGTCAGCACCGATGATGCCAGAACACGCTAACGCCGACGTATACCCATCCGGGCTAGTCTACTGTTTCTATCATTTCTTGCTTTTTGCTTGACTCTTTCGATTTCAAATAAGAAAGTACGATTTTTTAGTACTGCCACAAACACGACACCCCCAACGGTGTTTCCTGCCAGTACTACCCCTAAAAACAGTAAGTAACCTAAGATACTTACCTTAGTGCCGTACATGAGCGCGGCGAATACTTCGATGTTGCCAACGATACTATGATGTAGTCCCAAAAAGCCGATACTACCAGTAATGAGCGTGACCAGGACAATGCGACTAATCGTATCGCGCGCTGAGGTGACAAGCCATGCTGCAACACCCATCATCCAGCCTGCTAATACAGCGCTACCGAAGATAACCCACCATTTAAAGCCTAATACATGCTCTGCATAAGCATCGATATCACTGACACTAAACAGATGCATATTCAAACCGAGTCCTATCATCAAGGCGGCAAAGATACAGCCGCCGGCGATATTGCCAGTGATAACAATACCCCAAAGACGCAGCAGCTTGTGTAATGGCTCTATTTTATTTAATACAGGTAAGCTTAATAGTGAAGTCTGCTCAGTGAACAATAACGACTGACCAATAACGACGATAATAAAACCTATCGGATATAACAATGAGGACAGTACCATTGCATATTGATTGGGTATCACTCCGCTAAGCAAGGCAAAAGCTGCTAAAATTATAAAAAAGCTAATGCCGATCTCAAGCCCAGCAGTAAAGGCACTGGTAAATAAAGAACCTAAAGAGCGATCAAACGTTTCTTTGGCATGAATGACTTGCTCGACTAAGATACTGGCGTAACTTTTTGCTTGACTTAAGTTGTCATCGCTAGCGACTTTTTTGATGGTTTCTTTATCTTCATCGCTGATCTCTTCTGGAAAGTCTTCATCCTTAAGATTTTCAGTGGCTTTGATTGTGCTACCCTTTTGCTCGTCCTCTTGATGTTGACTGTCCGCCATATCATCGTTGTGTTGCTCGTCTTCGCCATGGACACTATGCGCGTCATGAGCATTGTTATCAGCTACATGCGCATCGTTTGATGAATCAATCTGAGGGTCATTTTTACGTTCGGTATCTTGGGGCACAGTAAGCTCGCTGGTTATAGAATAATGATTTTGCTGCATAGGCTTATAGAACGTAACGCCTAACATAGGAAAGTACGCTATATTCTATAAAATGACTGTGGCCTATTATATGTAGCATTCGGCTGATTGCTGTTGTTAATTGTTTAATACACTCATTCAAACCTGATAAATTGACTCACCATCTAACAAAATCTGGCTATCTGCGTTAAAATCACCCTATTACTTATATTGCCTATTTTTCGTTATATTTTTTGGCCACATTCATTTTTACTAAAAGACAATTCTATTATGAGCAATCCTGAGAACCATACTGACATCAATACTAAGTCTAACCTAACTCAATCTATTCAAGCCGCCTTAAGCCAATTAGAAAACGCCTACAATCCCAAGGATGTCGAAGCCGGCATGTATCAAGGCTGGGAGGAGAGCGGTTATTTTGCCCCAACGTTTGATAAGGACGAGTCGTTCTCTATCGCCTTGCCACCACCGAACGTGACAGGCTCGCTGCATATGGGACATGGCTTTAACAACGCCATTATGGATGCGCTCACGCGCTATCACCGTATGGATGGTGACAATACACTATGGCAACCAGGTACCGATCACGCCGGTATCGCCACCCAAATGGTCGTTGAGCGTCGCCTAGAAGCACAAGGCATCAAACGTCGCGACATGACGCGCGAAGACTTTATCGATAAAGTCTGGGAGTGGAAAGAAGAGTCGGGCGACAACATTACCCGTCAGATTCGCAGGCTTGGCAGCTCGGTTGACTGGTCACGTGAGCGCTTTACCATGGATGACGGTCTATCAAACGCGGTAAAAGAAGTGTTTGTACGTCTGTTCGATGATGGTCTTATTTATCGTGGCAAGCGGTTGGTCAACTGGGATCCGAAGTTCCAAACGGCGCTGTCGGACTTAGAAGTAGAAAACGTCGACGAAAAAGGCAGCTTGTGGCATTTTCGCTATTATTTCACTGATACAGACCTGAAGACTCAAGATGGTAAAGACTACCTTGTCGTTGCCACCACTCGTCCTGAAACCTTACTGGGTGATACCGCTGTTGCCGTTAACCCAAGTGATGAGCGTTATTCTCATCTAGTTGGTAAAACCATCACTTTGCCAATTACTGGTCGCGTTGTGCCCATCGTTACTGATGATTATGTCGAGAGCGACTTTGGTACAGGCGTAGTCAAAATCACGCCAGCGCATGATTTTAATGACTATGAGCTGGGGCGACGTCATAGCTTGCCGCTGATTAATATCCTTGATGAGCGTGCCAACATTTTGCCAGCGATGGAAGTCTATCCTGATTTGCAGACGCGCGAGCCAACGTTAGAGACTACGCCGAGCGAGTACGCAGGGCTTGAGCGTTTTGCTGCGCGCAAACAGCTGATCGAGCAAGCGAGTAGCGAGGGCTGGCTAGAAGAAGTAGAAGACTACGCACTCAAAGCCCCGCGTGCTGAGCGTGGCGGTACAATCGTTGAGCCGTGGTTGACCGATCAGTGGTACGTCGCGGTTAAAGAGCTGGCTGGCCCTGCGATTGATGCGGTAGAAGATGGCAGCATTGAGTTTGTCCCTGCACAGTATAAAAACATGTATATGGCGTGGATGACTGATCTACAAGACTGGTGTATCAGTCGTCAGCTGTGGTGGGGTCATCGTATCCCTGCATGGTATGACGATGCGACTGGTGAAATCTATGTGGCCCGTGACGAAGCCGAAGTGCGCACTAAGTACAACCTAAGCGATGATGTGAAACTGCGCCAAGACGACGACGTACTTGATACATGGTTCAGCTCAGGATTATGGACGTTTAGTACGCTTGACTGGGCAGACCCTACTGCTGATCCGCGTGTGTTGGAGACTTTCCACCCAACTAGCGTGCTCGTGACAGGTTTTGACATTATTTTCTTCTGGGTCGCGCGCATGATTATGATGACCCTGCACTTCGTCAAAAATGAAGACGGCACGCCGCAAGTACCGTTTAAGACTGTCTATGTCCATGGCCTAGTACGCGATGGCAATGGTCAAAAGATGTCCAAATCCAAAGGCAACGTCTTAGATCCGATTGATTTGATTGACGGTATCGATCTAGAAGCGCTGGTCGAAAAACGCACCAGCAATATGATGAACCCCAAAGACGCGGCGAAGATTGAGAAGCAAACGCGTAAAGAATTCCCAGAGGGTATCCCAGCCTACGGTACCGATGCGCTGCGCTTTACCTTCACATCTCTTGCCAGTACTGGACGCGATATCAACTTTGATCTAAAGCGTGTCGAGGGCTATCGTAACTTCTGTAATAAGATCTGGAACGCCAGCCGCTTTGTATTGATGAATTGTGTGGATAAAGAAGGTAATGCCCAAGCGATTGACCAAGTGGCCAATCCTGACGTTTGGGAATTACCAGAAAAATGGATCATGAGTCGTCTAAACTCGACCATTAGCAATATCCATCAGCATTTTGCCCAGTATCGCCTCGATATGGTCAGTCATGATATTTATGAGTTTATCTGGAATGAGTACTGTGATTGGTATGTTGAGCTTGCCAAAGCTAGCCTCAATGATGACTCGGTATCTGACGAGCGTAAAGCACAAATCCGCTACGTATTGCTGCATGTGCTTGAGACCGCACTACGCTTTAGCCATCCAATCATGCCGTATCTGACTGAGCAAATTTGGCAGACGGTTGCGCCGCTATTGGGTCGCAAAAACACCGACAGCATCGTCATCGCTAACTACCCACAAACCGATAACGAGCTAATCAGTAAGCAAGTTGAGTCTGATATGGCATGGCTACAGGAGCTCATCGCCAACGTCCGTAATATCCGTGGTGAGATGAAACTGGGTAACGCGGTACGTCTGCCAGTGCTGCTACAAAACGTCTCTAGTGACGAAGAAGCGCGTCTATCACGTATCAAAAACCAGTTTAAAGCGCTTGCCAAAGTTGAGAGCTTAGAGATAGTCAAAGAAGGTGATGAGGTGCCATTGTCGTCATCAAGTATGGTCGGGCAACTGCGCGTGCTTGTGCCAATGAAAGGACTGATTGATCCAACGGCTGAGCTGGCACGTTTGGGTAAGTCATATGATAAGTTAAGAGGTCAATCCGAAGGTATCGCCCGTAAGCTAGGCAATGAAGGCTTTGTCAGTAAAGCGCCTGCTGAAGTAGTCGATGCTGAGAAGGCGAAACTGGCTGAGCTAGAAGGGCAGTTGACGGCGATGACGGCGCAGATGGAGCAGTTAAAGGCGTTGTAACTGAAGCAAAAGCTTAAAAAGCATGGCCTCAGCATCGGAGTCCTTTAACAGTGGGCAAATATGCGATGCATGGGGCGTTGTTTTTTAAATGCTCAGCTCGGCGCTCGTCCCTCGCGCAAAAAGCAAGCATAATAGATAAGCCACCATTTTATGGTGGTTTTTTATTTTTCTAAAAATAAGTCTACAATTATCTGTATAGTTGTACTATTAGTCAGATCTAATTCAAAAAGGAGCTTTACTATGGATGAGTCATACTACAACAAATTTATAAGACTGCATGAGACAAGCGATAGTGTGGAAGCTAACGAATATCTTGAGTGCGAGTGGGTGCTATTGAATGTGGTCAAAACACAAGTTGCTGAGGAAAGTTGGAACACATATTATGTTCTTGGTTGGAATAAAAAAGTAGAAGATATTAAGCGAGGCAGGTCTTGGAAGGAAAGGATGGATACAGATATTGAGAACTATAAAGAAGATAGAAATAAAGCTGTTCCAGATGATTTAGATACTTTGTTCTAATCAGTAGAAGTATTGAAAAAATAGGTAACATAAACGATGAATTCTAAATGTACTAATGGATATCTAATTATATAAGAGCCTCAATAATGAATTTTGAAGATGTAGAAACTGGCAATGTAATGAAGATAAATGATATCGACTGGATTTTAGAAGAGAAAATAGGAGAAGGGGGTAACGGCGTAGTTTGGTCAGCTTCAAAAGAAGACTCAAAATCTGAAAAAATAGCTATTAAGTTTGTTAAATGTGCAAGTTCTACTAAAAAAACAAGATTTGGTAGAGAGGTCACTATACAATCAAGTTTTGATCATAAGTCAATTGTTCGTATTTATGACTATAGTACATCTGGAACTACTCGCTGGTTCACAATGCCTATTTGTAGCTCTGCTTCTAGCCTGCTAAGCGATAGAAGTGCGACGGAAATATGTGATGAATATCGAAATATTGTTTCTGCTGTAAAGTATATCCATAATGAAGGTATGGCTCATAGAGATATTAAGCCTGACAACATATTAAACCTAGATGGAAACCTCGTTTTAGCTGATTTTGGTTTAGTAACCTCTTTATGCTCTGAAGATAGGCGTATTACTAAAGTTGGAAGTAAACTTGGTAATTTTGCAACCATTGCTCCTGAATTAAGATATGTTGAAGATATTGATGCTGATTTTAGGCCAGCAGATGTCTATTCCTTAGGTGTGACGCTATGGATGCTACTAAATAGGGATGAAAGTGGGTTTGATGGGCAGTATGCTATTGCAGCTAAAAGTATGTTGGAGATAACTCTAGAAGGTGAAAAGTTAGAGCTGAGGAGTTTGCACGACTTACTTGAGAAAGCTACAGAATATGACCCTAAGCTAAGACCTAGTATTGAAGAGTTTGAAGAAAAACTAATAAAGTGGATTGAAGCGACTAAAGACTTTGCGGTTCTTATATCTTCAAAATGGATAAATCTTCAAAAGGAAATAAACCCATACAATGCTCATTACTTAGAGTTCAGCGATATAGATGCTATTGTTTCTATCTTAAATAAAATTGTTCGGAACGATGAAACGGCTAATCATTGCTTCTTACCTAGAGTAGGTGGATTAGATTTAACTAGAGCTGAGGTTAAAGAGAACGGAGAAGTTAGGTTGTTAATGAGTGGTAGTTCTTATTATGATTGCCTACCAAAAGCATTACATTACGTCAATTATCAGTACAAACCATCAGAAAGCTATTTTTTTCTTGAAACGAAACCAATTACAAAGCCTATCAACTCAGGATTATATGAGAAAGACAAAGGAATAGTGAGCTATGCAGAGTTTGCAAATGGTGACTTAACCTCTGTTGAGTTGCATAAAGATGATATTTGGAAAGGTAGATATATTCCTAATGATACTAAAAGTGTTACTAGGGTATACGAAGGCAGTTTTCTTTTTGTCTCTAGACATTCTTTATATAATTCATATAGTCCAGCATACGATGCTAGACATTCAAAAATGGGTTTTGAGAAGTTCAAGAGTTACTACCCTAGACCTTACTGTAGTCTGCAAATTACACCTAGACCGCCACAGTTTATAGAAAATGATAATAGTTGGGAGAATGATCCAGAATCTTACATATATATGGATTCATTAGATGCACCGAGGGTATTATCGTTATTAGAAAAATGGCCTACTGAGAAAAAGAGTAATGATAACGAAGATAGTTTGTGGGAATCTATCATAGAGCAAGCATCCTTGGATTTTGATTTCTTAAAAGAGTTGAATTATGAAGAACTATTAGAGCTAGTTTGTATCATGTATCTAGGTAGAGATACATATGGTAAGAGAACTACATTAGAAATATGGAATATATATTTGAATCATATTAGAAATGTATCATATAAAGAATTAGTGAGAATTATTAAAGATAAAGTGCCTTCTGCCACCAAAGAGTATATTAGTCAGGGTTTGAAGTCTTTAGGAGCTGAGCAAGCTGACTATCATCAAAAACAAAAACCGCCCACAAAACTGTGAGCGGTTCTTTTACGCCAAAACAAAACCGAATTAGACACTACGTCCATACTATTTACCAAACACGATAACCTGTCTGCTATAAGCTATACTCGATCCACCATAAAAGAAATACAGCGCTATAGGGATAAATTTTTTGCAGCCTCTGTCTGCGTAGGCACAGCAAGCAAGAAAATTTCTATCAACCTCGCATCCAGATAAAGTACATGACACTTTTATTTTGTACGAACTATACAGGCTAGTGTCTCATATCAAAGAATTAACACAATAAAAGAGCCAAGCAAAATGCTCGGCTTTTCCTATCACATTTCTAGAACTCTAAAACTTATAAAGCAAACCAAGCGTCGTACGAGACTCAGTGCGCGAGTCAACCATTGGGCTGTCGTATTGCTCATCCGATAGATAGCTTAAGCTCTGATTGGCAAAGCCTGCCCAGCGCTCATTAAAGTCATAGTTAGCACTGATGTTGATGTAGGGGTTAAAGCTTGAGTCAGGTGAGTATGAGTCAATTCCAGTACGTGCTGATTCTTCATCGCTGACACCATAATAATATTCATTATAGTCTTCGTTATTCCACTCAATACCGATACTCGGATAGACCGTCAGTTTATCTTTGCTGTATTTAGCAAGGTAAGTTAGGCGACCAAATGTTCCATCACTACGATCTAAGACGTCAGTGGCGATTTGCCCACGCAAGCCACCGATAGGAGTACGGCGTAAATAAGTGAGACCCGCAGCGGCTGAGGATTTACGTTTATCGAGACCTTGAAGCGCACCATTGGCGTCATCAGGATCAAACTCCATACCTGCCAGCTGCGCATAAGCTGATAGCTGGTTGGTCCCATCGTTGATGATATACGCACCAGCTTGAGCACCGCGCGCATAAATCTTATTGTTATCATAAAAAACGCCTGGCAATACACGTACTTCGGTATTGTCATCCAAGTCATAAGCTGAGTTTACCGCCATGACATTGACCCCAATGCTTAGTTCAGCGTCTTGATCGGCAGGTAGATTCTTAAAAGGAGCCGCACTGGTCAAGCTAGCCACACTAAATAATGCAGTAGCTGTTAAAGTACTAAGCAAGGTGTGCTTAGTGTTATTAGAAAGTGCTGCAATTTTGAACATAATTGAATCTCGTCAGTAAGTGAAAATGATCGGACAAAAAAAAGCGAGTAAGGCGAACTATATTGATATGCTGCTTTTGTGAGCTATATAGCAATAATAAATAAGTATGACGGTTTACTCAATGGTTTTTAGTACTTGTAATATTTGCTGATGAATATCCTGCCACCACCAGACAAAACCAATGCTAATAAGTAGCATTATAAGCCATGGGAGTAGCTGCCATATCATTGCAGGTTTAGTAGGAGTCTCTAGCGAGATAGAGTAGCTGCCAGATGGTTCATGATTGATAGTAGTATTTATAGGATCATCGGTAGCAGGATAGACAGTATTTGCATCCTGGGTATCGCCATACTCAGGCACGTCATCAGTATGAGAGTATGTCATCGGTGCCATTGATGAAGTCATACGTTGACGATAAGCAAGCGCAAATCCAAAGGCGATAAGCAGTCCAGTAATAGCCCCACCAATGTGACCGGCGTTATCAATCCCTGGTACGGCAAAACCATACACAAGATTGATGCCCATAATAAATATCAGGCTTCTTAAATTGAGTACCATGCCGTTGACAGATATTTTAAATAGCGCGGCTATCAAGAGTGCAGCGCCGATACCCATGATACCGCCAGAGGCACCAGCTGATAGCCCTGGTTGTCCTGTGCCATCTAAGATACCTTGCCATGTCACGTAATTATTTAGCAAATTACCACCGATGGCCGAGAGCAAAAATAGTGCCAAAAACTTGGCCGAGCCAAACATCGGCTCTGCAACTTGACCAAAAAAGTACATGGCAAATCCATTAAACAGCAAATGCATCAGGCCAATGTGCAAAAACGCACTACTTACCAGTCGCCACGGATCATCAACCATGGTTAATGGTAATGCATTAGCGCCCCAGTTTAGCAGAGCTTGTGTTGAGGGGTTATTGGCATCAACGCCCGTTAACACTTGCATGATAAACAGTCCAATGAAGCTGACTAATAATAAGGTGCTAACAGGCGCGGTCTTTAACAATTGCTGTATGGTCATAAAACGAAGTATCAATCAAAAATAATGAATAAAATAGTGAGTACATGAAGATAAAAGCTACCAGCGTATCGGTGAGATATAAGGCTGAGATGACTTGAGCTGCTCGTAAGTCCCTTTGACTAAAATATCATCCGTCACCTGATTAATATCAGTATGACCACAGAATGCCATACTGATATCACATTCTTTATGGATAATCTCAAGCGCACGGCGCACCCCATCTTCACCATAAGCACCTAGCCCGTATAAGAAAGCTCGCCCAATCATAGTGCCTTTTGCACCTAAAGAGATGGCTTTTAAGACATCTTGACCGGAGCGAATACCACTATCGAGCCACACCTCGATATCACTATTTTCGGCATGAACCGCCTGCACGATATCGCTCAAAGCAGAGATTGAGGAGGGCGCACCATCTAACTGACGGCCACCATGGTTTGAGACCACCAATGCATCCGCACCACTACGGGCAGCCAAGATAGCATCTTCAGGCTCCATAATACCTTTTATAATTAGCTTGCCGCCCCATGCATCTTTGATACGTGCGACATCATCCCAGCTCAAACGTGGATCAAACTGTTCGGCTGTCCATGCTGATAATGATGAGATATCTTCAACGTTTTTGGCATGACCGACGATATTGCCAAACGTACGACGTTTGGTACCCAGCATATTTAAACACCATTCGGGCTTGGTCATCAGGTTCAGAATATTGGCGAGGGTCGGTTTTGGCGGCGCGGATAGACCATTTTTGATATCCTTATGACGTTGACCAAGTACTTGCAGATCAGCTGTCAAAATGAGCGCGGAACAATTTGCCGCTTTGGCACGGCGGATAAGATTGGCCATAAATTCCTGATCGCGCATGACATAGAGCTGAAACCAAAACGGTGCGCTGGTATTTTCAGCAACATCCTCAATAGAGCAGATACTCATGGTTGATAGTGAAAAAGGCACGCCAAATTTCTCTGCTGCCCGCGCCGCATGAATCTCGCCGTCCGCCCACATCATGCCAGTAAAACCAGTTGGTGCAATCGCAACTGGCATTTTGACTTGTTCGCCAATCATCTGCGTCGCAAGGCTACGATTGTCCATATTTACCAATACCCGCTGGCGTAACTTAATACGATCAAAGTCCGTCTCATTATTACGGTAAGTGGTTTCAGTCCATGAGCCTGAATCGACATAATCGTAAAACATACGCGGTATTTTGCGCTCGGCAACACGGCGTAGATCTTCGATTTCGGTAACTTTACTCAAGTCTTTCATAGGTTTATCTCTTATTGCTGTTATGTTTTAACTAGAAGGCAACCTTAACCTAACGCTACTAGATCTAGTTTAATAGCGTCAGCTTGCCTGATTATCGTCCATTCAGTTTTCTACGGAAAAATTTGCCACCAAAAGACATCAGTCCAAAGAATGTTATAGGCCAGAGAACGGCTAAAGCCCACCACCATATTTGACCGAAGATGATAGCCATACCGATCAAACCTGCTTGCACGACATAATAAATCATCGCTAGCAGTGTTTTGCGAATCACATAGCCTTCTTTATCCACCAAGCCGACTACTGCGCAAGCAGCTACCACATTATGCACCGAAATCATGTTACCAGCCGCACCACCCACAGCTTGCAAGGCTATTACTTGTGCTGCAAGGTCGCTATTGAGTCCGATCTGATTGGCTGTTGACCATTGAAAATATGAAAACATCATATTGCTAATAGTATTTGAACCGGCGATGAAAGCACCCATTGCCCCAATCCATGGAGACACTAGCGGCCACGCATTTTGAAAAGCATCGGCAGCACTTTCAGCCAGTAATATTGGCATAGGAGGTAGCGCAGTAGCGACTTCAGCGGCTGAGCCTGAATTAATGAATACTTGTACCATAGGCACCGAGAATAGCAAAGCTGGTGCGGCAGCAACCATGGTCTTTGCCGAGTTACTCCAACTGCGCTTTACCGCTTGGCTATTCATTTTGAACAGTAAAATACATAATAAAGAAGTAATAATTAGAATGCTACCAGGAGAATAGGCGAGCTGTATCTTACTAGAGATTGTTGTACCAAAAAGATTAGTAAGGCTAATGGTTGTTAAATCCCCTACCAGAAAAGCTTTGAGTGGTGCAATCACTCGAGTTATGACCAATAAGGCAATCACAATGAAATAGGGCGAAAATGCACGAATTAAAGAGAACTTTGGGGTTGCTGAATCATCATATTTTACCTCGTCTAAAGTACCCAGCCAGTCTTTGTCCCATTTTGCGCGAGGGGCAAAATCAAAAGTATCTTTAGGCATCAAAAAAACCACGCTTAGCAGCGGGAAGTACAATTAACAACCCAATGAAACCGCCAACGAGTGAAGGGAACTCAGGCCCTAGAAATTTAGCAACCAAAAAATAAGGAATAGTAAAGCAAAGACCTGCAAAAATGGCAAATGGCCATACTTTAAGCCCTTCTATGAAGGAGCGTTTTTCACCAAAGAACCGTGTCAAAAAAGCACTTAAAATTAAAGGTATCAAAAACCCAATAAGCGCATGTACAAGGGCTACGTTAGCTGTAATCTGTAATAAATAATTTTCGGCAGTAGTAGGAGCAATGGACTGTGCTAAATCTTGTTTATCAGTAATACCAGACCAAACGCCAAGTAGTAGAGGCGTACCAACTGCACCGAATGATACGGGTGTAGATTGAATGATAAGAATAACCATGACCGATGCCATCGCTGGAAAGCCTAAAGCCAACAACAGCGGAGCACCCACTGCAGATGGTGTTCCGAATCCTGATGAACCTTCTACTAAAGAGCAGAACAACCATGCCACAATGATCGCTTGGACGCGCCTATCAGGTGAAATATCCATAAAGCCCTTACGTATGGCGACAAGAGCGCCGCTTTCTTTCAGCGTATTCAGCAGTAAAATAGCTGCGAATACAATGAATAAAATAGTAAGTGCCACAATAATCCCATTAACAGTAGCAGCCGCTACCTGAGCACCACTAGCGTGCCAAATGAAAAAGGCTAGCAGAGCTGTCACCAAATAGGCAATGCTCATAGATATTTTAGCTGGAAGTCGCATGATGACTAATAGAACTAAAACCACAATAATTGGCGCTAAGGCCAGAAAAGTATACATTATCAACGATCCTTATTGATAAAATCAGCTTTATAGCAGATTTAAGACTGGTATTAGAGTCAGATTTACGAGCTTAACAGGAAATATTTTTTATCCAGTTAATTTAGTACATTGACCATTTAGCCAAAATAACAAAGGTTTAAAAATTTTACTAGTAGAAAATGAGTAGTACAGGAAATAACAGGAGTAGTACAGGAAATAACAGGAAGGCTGATTTCTAAGACGTTGATAATAAAAAAATTTAAAATTTAAATTAAAAAAACGGTTTAATAAAGACGTTGATAATAAAAAAATTTAAAATTTAAATTAAAAAACGGTTTAATAAAGATTAAACAGTGATTTGATAAAAAAGAGTAGTTTAATAAAGATAAGGTAAGATTAAAGCAGTTGCTGCAAATCCATTACCGAAAACGGATAGTTTAAGCACTGAGTTGGTGTGAGAACGACAGGAATGACGGTTGCAAATTGCATCATTAAGTCTTCATCAAAATCTGCAATATCGACATATTGATAAGTGATAGGTACTACCGCTTGTAAGCGTTTGATAAGCTGTTCTGCCACTTCACATAAATGACAGTTAGAGGTGCCAAGCAGCCACCATTGTTGCGAAGCTTGTATAGTAGGACGACCCAAAGTTGGTATAGTCGCAGTAATACGCGCGCGTAGCTTTGGTACGGCTGTATCGGCTATCATTTTTTTATCATTGTGATTGTCTATAGTCATATTTTTACTCTTAAAACTGAATGGCTGCCAATTTTTATATCATAAAGAAGTGGCAGCGATAATGACAGCGATTGTGAGATTAGGTAAGATAGCTTGCTATTAATTATTAACTGACAACTTTTAATATTTCTCATTATTTGGATACTTTGCGCATGGCAAGTTTTGGCAAGTTTATTAAACGATTATTACTGGCGCTAATGTTGTTGGTGGTAGCATTCCATATACTGGTGGCAGGTTTGCTATTGATTTGGAAAACCCAGCCAGTCAATAACAGTATGTTTATGCTAACTCATCGACTCATGGGCGGCACAGTCACTCAAACTTGGGTAGAGTATGACGACATTGCCAAATCTGCCAAACAAGCAGCGATTGTCAGCGAAGACTCAACATTTAGTCAGCACAATGGTTTTGATCTCAAAGGTATAGAGGCGGCACGTAAAAAGAATGAAGAGACAGGCAAGATGTCCGCTGGTGGCTCAACGATTAGTCAGCAACTGGCAAAGAACTTGTTTTTGACCTCGCATCGCTCGTATATTCGTAAAGGCGAGGAGGCAATCGTCACTGTTATGATGGAAAGCTTATGGGACAAGCAGCGTATTTTGACTGCGTATCTAAATGTGGCAGAGTTTGGTAACGGTATTTATGGTATCGAGGCCGCAGCGCAGCACTATTTTGATAAATCCGCTGCCAATCTGAATCGTGATGAGTCAGCATTACTGATTAGTATGTTGACCAATCCCAAGTACTATGAAGACAATCAAGGCGATAGACGTTTGCGTAACAAGCAGCGGATTATCAAAAAACGTATGAAAAATGCTGTCTTGCCGCAAGCAGCATAGTTTGATAAAAGCAAAGTCTGATTATCAATGATGAAGCTTGCTGACAATGATAAAGCTCACCGGAATAAAGGTTTAGCCACGATACATAACTATAAAGGACTGCGATATGAGCACTGCCAACCATGCATCAAACGTTACTACAGAACGCGACAATATCGATAAGCCTGATCAAACACAAGATCACAGTCTCACTCAGATAGCTTGGCAACGCTCAGAAGACGGCAGCTACTCACCCAGTAGTTATATCAATCGCGACTTGTCTTTATTGCAATTTCATCTACGGGTATTAGCACAAGCGGCAAGCCCGCGACATCCATTACTTGAGCGCTTGTTTTTCTTGATTATTTTTTCATCAAACATCGATGAGTTTTTTGAGATTCGTGTCGCAGGTATCATGCAAAAGCTTAATATCGGAGATGTCTCAACAAGCGCTCATGGCATGCGTCCTAGCGAGGTATTGAATGAGATATCAGCCATTGCGCACGAAGCCATAGATGAGCAATACCGTATTCTTAATGAAGACATCCTACCAGCCCTCGCCAAAGAAGATATCCGTTATCTAAAACGCGATGAATTGAATGCTGATCAGTCAGCATGGATGAAGCGTTATTTTACGGAGCAAGTATCGCCAGTACTAACGCCCATTAGTATTGACCCTGCCCACCCGTTCCCGCGCTTGGTTAATAAGAGCCTAAACTTTATCGCAACGTTAGAAGGCAAAGATGCTTTTGGTCGCGATATCAATCTGGCTATTGTGCCTGCACCCCGTAGTTTGCCGCGCGTCATTCGCCTGCCTGATGAATTGACGGGCGGTAAAGAGCACCATGTCATGCTCTCTGCTATTATTCATGAACATATTGGTGAGCTATTCCCTGGGATGAATGTGACAGGCTGTCATCAGTTTCGACTGACGCGCAATGCAGATTTGGACTTGGCAGATGATGTCGAAGATATCGCTAAAGCGCTTGAAGGTGAGCTTGAAAATCGCCGTTTTGGCGATAAAGTGCGGCTTGAAGTCACCACCGATTGCCCAACGCCCATCAGTGATTATTTGCTCAATGAGTTTGAGTTACATGACAATCAATTGTACCGTGTCAATGGACCAGTAAACCTAACGCGTCTGCTCTTTGATTTTAATATTCCAGCGCTGCGTTATCAGCCGTTTACCCATGTCGTGCCAAAAGCTTTTCGTAGGGAGGTTGACAAACTTGAAAAGGCGACGAGTATGTTTGCTGCCATGCGTAAAAGTGATGTCCTAGTGCATCATCCTTTTCATGCGTTCTCACCGGTGGTGAACTTATTGTGGCAAGCTGCCAGCGATCCAAAAGTCTTAGCGATTAAACAGACTTTGTATCGTTCAGGTACCAATTCAGAAATCGTACAAGCGCTCGCTGCTGCTGCCCGTAATGGTAAGGAAGTTACCGCTATCATTGAGTTACGCGCACGTTTTGATGAAGCATCCAACATTGCGGTTGCCAATTATTTACAAGAAGCAGGGGCGGTCGTGGTCTATGGTATCGTCGGCTACAAAACCCATGCCAAGCTGATGCTCATCATACGCCGTGAAGAGGACAAAATCCGTCGTTATGTGCATCTAGGGACGGGTAACTACCATGCAGCTAACGCCAAGGTCTATACGGACTACGGTTTGTTTACCGCTGACGCTGATATCTCAGAAGATGTGCACAAGATATTTCAGGAGCTAACGGGGATGGGCAAACCTGCCAATCTCAAAAAACTGTTACATGCCCCTTTTACTTTACATGAAAAGTTGATGAGCTTTATTGATGATGAAATCACTCATGCTAAAGCAGACAAGCGTGCGCATATCATTGTTAAAGCCAATGCTCTGACTGAACGTCGTCTGATAGGTAAGTTATACGATGCCTCGCAAGCAGGGGTTAAGATTGAGCTGATCTTACGGTCTATGTGCTGCTTACGTCCACAAGTACAAGGACTGTCTGAAAATATCACAGTGCGCTCAGTCATCGGTCGCTTTTTAGAGCATACTCGTATCTACTACTTTTACAATGCTGGTGATGAACGGATATATTGTGGCAGTGCTGACTGGATGGATCGCAACTTATTCCACCGGGTCGAAGTTGCGTTCCCAATTGAAGACAAAAAGATATTTGCTCAAATTTATCAAGATGGTTTACAAAGCTATCTACAAGACAATGTACAAGCATGGACGCTCGATGGTAATGGGTGTTGGGAGCAGGTGCAGCCAGCAGCGGGCGAGCCACTACATATTGCCCAAGAGCATTTATTAAAAACCATCAATCACGTTGGTGAAAAAACCTAACAATCCCTACCACATCAGATCATCTGGGATCACATAGGCTGCATAAGGATCCTCATCATCTATCTCAGTGTCTGACTTGTCGTTGGACACGACGATAAACCCTTCTAACTTGGCATCTATACGATCTGCTAACGGGCGGGGAAGTAGCGCATATCCCTCTTCTAGTCGCGCAATAACCACATGACCAGCCACTACCTGATCATACAGTTTTGGAGTGATATGGATCTTTTTTATTTTAGACTGATCAACGAATTGATAGCTAACATCACTTTCTGTACCCGTGAGTGTCTCTTTAATCTGATGCTGTTTGATCATTTGAATGATATTAGCTTTTAGCGTTTTTTTGTTCTAAGATTTGCTGTTTTTCTTGATTGAGCTTCTGATCCTTTTCTACCTTTTTTGCCTGTGCTTCTGCCAGAGCCTTTTTGGCCTCAACATTTGATGAGTCACCAGTACGTTTGGCATGTTGAGACTGTTTGTTTAACTTTTTAGCTTTTTTGCTATCAACCAAGCCAGCTTTTAAAAGTTGAGCTTGTAGGGCATTTTTGGCCATAATTTGATTACCTAGACAATAAACGATGAGTCACTTTTTTAAAGATACGTGGTTTTTAAAAATATATGGTAGCAAATTTTGTTAGCGCGTGTCGTGAGTTCTGCCAAATTGCATAAGACATACAAAAAATATAAGTAGCCGACTGTTATCAATCGTCCGCTGTCTAAGGTTACAAACTGTCTTTTAACATCACATTTATTCACATATTGATACGGCAGTACACTAGTGCTATCAATTACTTGGCACATATAATTGTTGTAGATTTAAATAATAAAGACAATTTTATAAACCGATGACAGATAATAAAGAAAGGTGGGAACTTACTATGAGTGATACAAATAACGACGTTTCAGATGTCAAAAAAGCTGCAGAACAAGTAGATAGCCAACAGATTGATAAAAACCTAAACAATACCAATCAGACTAATACTGCCGAAGATCTAAGCGAGAAAGAGCAGACGCCTTTCATTGAAGAAAATCTGCGTACAGACAAATAACTTATATTTAGAGTTATAACCGTATTAAGGTATAACCTCAGTATCTTAAAGAAACTTTCAGACCATATTAGACTATAAACGCGAGGAACATGCTATGCCAGACAATACTCGTCCAAATAATGAAGAAGCCGTGCCAATGGATGATCCTGCGTCCGCGCGCCCAGAGAACCCTAAAGACAGTTATGAAGGTCGTAAGTATGAGCCAAATATAGATGGGCCAGAGCAGACATCTCAAGAAACAGATGAAGTGTTTGTTGATCCCCGTAAGGAAGAGGATCTGCCTCCAGGAGGCAAAAATGTCGCTGATCTAAATGCTCATGACTTAAGTCAAAAGAACAACCCATAGGACTCTATAAGCTTTTAATCATTCCTCGACCAATTCAATAACTTTATAATAAAAAGATAAGGAAATATTCATGCAAACTAAAGATCCTGCCCTGACCAAGACGCCTATTATAGACGATAGTGTAGATAGCGGTGTAGACAAAAAGGACTTACGCAGTAACGATTTAGAACGCAATAATCTAGAGCGTAACAACTTAGAACGTGATGATGTGAGCAATCCGCCATTGTCGGAAAAGTCAGCCACGACCGATAAAGAAGATTTTCATGACAGTCGTGATGAAATTGAGGCCAATACCTCAGTTAATAAAGGGACTGATACCTTCAATGATGAAGTGGTTGACTCAGAGCATGTAAATGATGGTGATAATCCAGCACGTCAGCCTGATCGCCGCGATCAAGAAGGCGGTACAGCGTTTGATGATGACATCAACGAAGAAACCGTTGGTAGTTCAGCGCCCAAAAGCGAAGAGATTACTGATACAAATCGCTATGCTAGTGTTGCCAATGCCCAGTCACGTACTTTAAATCCAGACGAAAAGAATTCAATTCGTTAGTAAGTGATACCGTGTATTTTCTTTATAAGTCCTGTATAAAATGGTCTGTATTTAATTTAACTGGTCACTATAATAATAAGGAAAGCTGATGAGTACGCCACAAGACAACAGTGTTAATAAAAACAACAATGTTGATAAAGACTATGAATTAAAAGACGCAGATGATAATAACGGTATTGTGCCTGATGATGCTTTGCAAAAAGCGAACCCAGCCGCTGCCGAACGCAAAAGCGATGATCATGATCCGCATAATATCGCAAAAGATGTCAAGCAATACGATAGCCCACTTATGGAAGATGACAAGTAGCGAGTACCTTTGTAAATCGTAAAGGTTAGAAAATAAAGTAAAGTCGAACGATTTGCCTCATGCAGCTTACGTGATGTTATAAAAGTCATGTCACCATAAAAGACAAAGGTGCTATAACTGAAAGGTACTACCACTGGCTACGTAAAAAACCTTAGTCAGTAGTAGTATCTTCTATTATTATGAGACTATATATTATAAATCGTCCTTACATTGGTGTACCGCTGTGAAAGCGCAGCTCACTATCTGGACTGGATATTAGCTCTGCTTCTACTTCTTTAAATAGTGCCACACGATCATCGATATTGTCATCACATAATGACTGAGCGAGTGCCAGATAATCCTTAAAATGGCGACTTTCTGACTTGAGTAAGTAACGATAATATTTGGCTAAGCGCTCATCATCAATGACCTCTGCAAGAGCTGCAAAACGCTCACAAGAGCGTGCTTCTATAAAGGCACCAATAATGAGAACATCTACCATAGCAGCTGGCTCATAAGTACGTTTATGCTTTAACATACCTTTTGCATAACGACCAGCACTAAGATACGTCCAATCTTGACCGCGCTCATTCATGATGCCAAGTACTTGTTCATAGTGGAGCATCTCCTCGCGTATCAGCTGGGCCAGTTTACGCTGTAAATCATAAGAGAACTCGTAACGAAACAGTAGATTCATCGCAGTCCCTGCCGCTTTCTTTTCACAATTGGCATGGTCTTGGATGATTAGTGGTAAGTTAGCAATAGCAGCGTCTACCCAAGTTTGTGTGGTTCGACTACCCAAGAATTCGTAGATAGGAGACATGTCTACCTTAATAGGTGTCCGTAATTGGGTAATATCAATACTGTCGTCGTTTTGACGGTTGTTGTCTTGAAAAGTATTATCGTTTATATTATTTATTACATCACTCATGAGGTTCTCTACTACTGGCTATTAACGTAACGATTTTATTTCGAACTGGCTGGAGTTAGCACCCATCTAGTTAGCACTGATATTGTCAGCACTAATAATGAGCAAAATGAATAAAAAACAGACAGTTCAATCTGTGGGCGACACAGTATAACAGTAGGCTGTCATTACATGAATCATTAACCATTCATGCAAACAGTGAGAGACTGCTAAAGCCACTGCTGATAATATTCCACTCTGTAACCATTGCTTACAGTTTATACTTACCCTTAAGTCATTTCGTTGAGTAGTATTTGTTATAGCTTCAAAAGCTTATGGATTCTACGTTATCATTTTTATACAGCTTAAACATTTATTTGATGAATGTCTCGCTGTTGTTTATTTCGTTATTTGATAGTAGGATAATATTTCGTTTTAGAGGTATTTTATTCTAATATCAATTGTCAGTATGGCAATCATCAACGATGTTGTAATACATACTGTCAGTACCACAACTGTATAGGTAGCGCTGTCTTAACTGTTATCAGATGTTGAGCGTCTAATCTATATAGTTTACATCAAGCTCTACAATACTTGCTTGGCACTCTATTCAAATTTGGATTGAACACTGGGTGCTAAACATCTCCCAAGCGTAACCGCTATTATAATAAACCACCATTGAATTCTATCATCAACAGATAAGGACACCACTATGAACCAGACTTCTCACTCTAATCGTATCCAAAAAGGCATTCTCGCAATCGATCAGCAAATGTATAACTTCATTGAAAATGAAGTACTGCCTAAAGTTGGCGTTGATTCGGATAGTTATTGGTCAGGTTTTGAAAAGGTTGTCAAAGAGTTTACTCCGCGTAATAAAGAGCTACTGGCTATCCGTGACAAAATGCAAAGTCAGATTGATCAATGGCATTTGGACCATCCTACTAAAGATGGTGAGATTGACTATCCTACTTATAAAGCTTTCTTAAAAGATATCGGTTATCTATTACCAGAAGGCGAAGACTTTAAAGTAAGCACCCAAAACGTCGATGACGAGATTGCTAACATCGCAGGACCACAGTTGGTCGTACCTGTGCGTAACGCTCGTTATGCCCTAAATGCTACCAACGCACGTTGGGGCAGTCTCTATGATGCGTTATACGGCACTGATGTGATTAGTGACGACAATGGCCAAGAAGCAACAGGGGGTTACAATCCTACTCGCGGTGCTGCGGTCGTCGCTTATGCCAAAAACTTCTTAGATGATAATTTTGCATTGGCATCAGGCTCTTACAGCGATGCTACAGGTTTTAAAGTAGTCGATGGCAACCTCGAAGTTGCGCTGAGCGAGGGCAGTACGCAGTTACAAGATCCAGCAAAGTTCGTCGGTTATGTCGGCGAGGCTGACAGTCCGTCAGGTGTTTTGTTAAAGAATAACAATCTACACGTTGAGATTCAGATTGATGGCAGTCATCCAGTAGGCAAAGACGATCCTGCAAATATTAAAGACGTACTGCTAGAGTCTGCCATTACCGCTATTCAAGACTGCGAAGACTCCATTGCTGCTGTCGATGCAGAAGAAAAGGTTGAAGTGTATCGCAATTGGTTTGGTCTTATGAACGGCAACTTGCAAGAGACCTTTGAAAAAGGCGGCAAGACTCGTACGCGTAAACAAAACCCAGATCGTGAATACAACACGCCAGATGGCGGTAAGCTGATCCTACCTGGTCGCTCACTGCTACTCATTCGTAATGTCGGTCACTTGATGCAAAATCCTGCCATTTTAGTCGACTTAGGTGATGGGCCTGAAGAGATATTTGAAGGGTTAATGGATGGTTTAATCACGCCGTTATTGTCTTTAAATGATATAAAAGGAAGAAATGAGCTGTCGAACTCTCGCACAGGCTCAATGTATATCGTCAAACCAAAAATGCATGGTCCTGAAGAAGTCAAAATGGCCAATGACTTATTTAACGCCTCAGAAGACTTGTTGGGCTTAGAGCGCAATACGATCAAAATCGGCATTATGGATGAAGAGCGCCGCATGACGGTCAACCTAAAAGAAGCCATCCGTCAAGCAAAAGAGCGCGTCATCTTTATTAACACAGGCTTTTTAGATCGTACTGGCGATGAGATGCATACCAGCATGAATGCTGGAGCATTTGTACCCAAAGGTGAGATGAAGTCGCAGGCATGGCAACCAGCCTATGAGCAGTGGAACGTTGATATCGGACTAGAGACTGGTTTGCAAGGTCATGCTCAGATTGGTAAAGGTATGTGGGCGAAGCCTGACGAGATGAAAGAGATGATGGATACCAAGGCGGCGCATCCAAAAGCGGGTGCCAATACTGCATGGGTGCCATCTCCAACTGGCGCAACCTTGCATAGCATGCACTATCATCAAGTAAACGTCGCTGATGTCCAAGACAGTCTAAAATCGCGCCAGCGTGCAAGCTTAGATGATATCTTGACCATTCCATTGGCCAAAGACACCAACTGGACAGAAGAAGAGAAGCAACAAGAGCTTGAGAACAACGCTCAGGGTATCTTAGGATATGTCGTGCGCTGGGTAAACCAAGGGGTTGGGTGCTCTAAAGTGCCAGATATCAACGATGTCGGCTTGATGGAAGATCGCGCTACTTTACGTATCTCAAGTCAACACATCACCAACTGGTTACACCATAACGTCGTTAGTGAAGAGCAGGTCATGGATGCGATGAAACGCATGGCAAAAGTCGTGGATGAGCAAAACGCAGATGACCCAGATTATCAGCCAATGGCGTCTGACTTTGAGCATTCGTATGCGTTTAAAGCCGCCTGTGATCTTGTATTCAAGGGACGCGAGCAGCCAAGTGGCTATACTGAACCACTATTACATCAAGCCCGTTTGGACTTAAAAGCCAACGTATAAGCTGATTAAGTAGCCAAATGAGCCATTATTAACCCTATAACGGAACATTCTTTATCAAAATACTCACTATTTTTATAAAAATTGAAAATATTTTTTAGGATGTTTTGAGGGGTTTCTAGATCTTATTAGGCTATCATAAGTTTTGAGGGGTTTCTAGATCTTATTAGGCTATCAATAAGTAGCTTTGCTAATCATGGTTATAAGCATGACCACTAGTCTTTTCAAAGGCTGGTGGTTTTTTTATGGGTATTCATTTCTAATTGCTAAATAGTTCTCGAATTTTGTCTTATAAATATTTGAGCAACATTCTGTGATTAAGCAGTAAAAAAGATGTTGCAAATTATGTCAGAGTTGTTATGCTTGTAGGCGAAGTATGAGTTTGGTAACGGATGTTACGCACTAGAGCGTTAAAGACCTAAGTTTACATAATGGTTACGCGGTCAGTATCAGTTATGTAAGTCATGGTTTTTTTCATCTTACGGTAATAGAACTTCGCCACACTTGTTTCTGACTAATCTCGGTAGCCAGTTACACATTATATCTTTGAGGATTTGTGACGATACCTTTTTGAGCATTAGCTAATAACAGCTCGCTCATTACTAAAATTGTAAAGTGGAGATACACCCATGAAAAAACTACTTTTAGCTTCAGCCGTTGCTGCTTTATCTGTATCTGCAGCCAATGCAGCACCAACTCTATACGGTAAAGCTTTTTTAGCAGCTGACTATGAGAACGCTGAGTTTGATGGTCCTTCTGGTAACATGTACGACGAAGATACGTTAGAGATTAATTCTCATGCTTCACGTATTGGTCTTAAAGGTTCTGAAGCCATGACAGCTAATACTGATGTGATCTATCGGTTAGAGTATGGCACAAGTATTGATGGCGATAATGCTACCTTCACTAACCGTGATACGTATCTTGGTGTGGTAAACAAGCAATTCGGTGAGTTCCGTGTTGGTAAAAACCAATCTAGCCTAGCGCGTATTGACAACGTTGTAGTGAACCAAGGTTACTGGGATAACTTAGGTCAAACTCAAAATGAAAGTGAGGTTGTTGAAGCGTTAAATATGGCTGATAGTGGTCGTATCAATAGTTCAGTTATCTGGACTGCACCAAAGTATGAAGGTCTACCAGTACAACTGTCTGCTATGTACAGCTCTGATGATGTAAATGGCAATGATAACGAAGGTTTTGGTGTAGCAGCGCTATTTGATCAAGGTACTGGCTTCACTGCAGGTATTGCTTATGACAAAGATCAAAACATCGAAGGTGACATCATTCGCGGTACTGCTACTGTAGATCTAGGTAAGTACATGGCTTATCCAGTACAATTAGGCGCCTTATACCAAGTAGCTGACTACGATGGTGACGATAGCGGTGATGAAGACGAGAAAGGCTTTATAATCAGTGCTGAAATGGGTTTAACTAACTTTGCCCGTCCAGCGTCTGTTTATGCTCAGTATAACAACACATCAAACCTAAACGGTTTTGATAATGCTGATTCAGACCAAATCGTTGTTGGTGGCAAGTACATGTATAAAGACAACATCATTGCACATGCCTATGCTGGTATGAACAAAGCTGATAACGTACGTTATAATCCAGCTGAACTTGAAGTTGCACCAAGAGGTGACGCTGAAGTAATCGTAGTTGGTACTGGCCTAGAATACTTATTCTAGTATGAACTAGAATTTGCTTCTAAAAAACTCATCCTTCGGGGTGAGTTTTTTTTGTTGTGTTGATTTTGTTTTAGAACAGACAGAAAAAACGTAAAAACGCAAGG
This sequence comes from Psychrobacter sp. ENNN9_III, assembly GCF_001462175.1. Classification (NCBI taxonomy): domain Bacteria; kingdom Pseudomonadati; phylum Pseudomonadota; class Gammaproteobacteria; order Moraxellales; family Moraxellaceae; genus Psychrobacter; species Psychrobacter sp. ENNN9_III. Next base: position 11,615 of record NZ_LNUO01000135.1, on the reverse strand, counting down.
CCATTCTAGGTTTTGTGTGGTTCCTTGAGTAGACTATAATGCGGTTAATAACCCGCTTATGTAATCACCAAGTATTAGAGTAGATATCTACTATGAAAAAACTCCTCTTAATTCCAGCCGTTTTAACTATGTCTGTACCTACTGCTCAAGCCGCACCAGAGCTCTATGGCAAAGTATTTGTATCTGCTGATTATGTCAGTGCTAAAGCCGACAATATTAATAACAATAATAACTCTAAAGAACCTGATAGGAATTTATTGGAAGTCGGCTCTCACTCATCAAGATTGGGTTTTAGAGGCTCTGAAGCTATCACTGCTAATACTGATGTCGTGTATCAACTAGAGTATGAAGTCGAGATCGATGGCGATGACAGTCATACTTTTACAAGTCGTGATACTTACTTGGGTTTAAAGAACCCAGACTATGGCGAGTTTCGCTTTGGTCGCAACTCATCGGTCTTTAGCTATTTGTATGGTCCTATATTCAATAGAGCTTACTGGGATAATTTAGGTAAAAGAACGCTTAATGATAATGGCGGTGTTGCTGCATTGAATATGCTTGATTATACACGCCAAAATAACTCAGCGTTGTGGATTGCACCCGAATATAATGGTCTGGAATTGGTACTACAGTATGCAGCTGATGAAAGTCTTGATGATGACGATGACAGTAAAGATGGCTATGGAGCGGCGGTGAAGCTAGATAAAGGAACAGGCTATACAGCCGCTCTTGCTTATAGTAAAGATATTGAGGCGAGTGGTAGTATTAATACCTTAGATTTTGTCACTGATGATAATGCTGAAGGTCTTATACACTATGGCGGCGATGCCTTTCGTGGTACGGTAACCGTCGATTTAGATAAATATATAGATATATCCACTCCCTTAACTTTAGGGGCAGTGTACCAGCAAGCTGACTATGACTTTGCAGGCTCTGATAAAGAAAAAGGCCTGATAGTCAGTGGCAAAATGGCATTAGAGAACTTTGCTCACCCAGCTTCTGTTTATCTTCAATACAATAGGACAGACAACCTAAACGGTATCAGTAACAATGACTCGAATCAGATTGTATTGGGCGGTGAGTACGAGTTGAAAGATAATGTGATCGCTCACGCTTATGTTGGTCAAAACTCAGCCGATTATACCAGTCCTTTAGATCCTACCAACTCTGTCGCAGATATCAGGGTCTTAGCCATTGGTGGCGGTTTGGAATATCTGTTCTAATGGCTTTTATCTAAGTAGTCTTTATTTTAAAATCGTCCAAATGATAGATAATCATCATAACCATATAATGCTAAAAGACTCATCCTTCGGGGTGGGTTTTTTCGTTGTGCCAACTTTAATAGGGTAACAGCCAGTAAAACCTAAGAGTTTAAGAGACTTTGAGTTTTTGCCCTATATTTTATGGTGTATTTTTAGTAAAATCCTCTTTTACCAATTACCGATAGAGTACTATGACCAAGTTTATATTTGTGACCGGTGGGGTAGTGTCCTCACTAGGGAAAGGTATTACCGCAGCTTCCCTTGCCGCGATATTAGAAGCGCGCGGTGTGAGTGTAACCATGACCAAGATGGATCCGTATATCAACGTTGATCCAGGGACGATGAGTCCGTTCCAGCATGGTGAAGTTTTCGTCACTGAAGATGGGGCGGAGACGGATTTAGATTTAGGCTATTATGAGCGTTTTTTACGTCATTCTAAGATGAGTAAAAGTAACAACTTTACCAGTGGTCGCATTTATCAAAACGTATTGAATAAAGAGCGCCGCGGTGAGTATCTTGGCGGTACGGTGCAGGTTATCCCGCATATCACTGATGAGATTAAGAGTAAGATTCTTGCCAGTGGCGAAGGCTATGATATCGCCATTATCGAGATTGGCGGTACGGTCGGTGATATTGAATCACTCCCTTTTATGGAAGCGGTACGCCAGATGCAAGTGGAGCTTGGTCGTAATAGAGCCATGCTAATGCATTTAACGCTCGTGCCTTACATTGCTAGTGCAGGTGAAACCAAAACCAAACCCACTCAGCATTCAGTCAAAGAGCTGCGTTCGATTGGCCTTCAGCCTGATATTTTGATTTGCCGCTCTGATCATCATATCTCACAAGACAACCGCCGTAAGATTGCGCTATTTACCAACGTCGAAGAGCGTGCGGTCATTATGTGTGAAGATGCCCAGAGTATCTATCAGATACCGCGTACCCTTCATGAGCAAGACCTTGATGATTTGATTTGTGAGCGTTTTGGTCTTGATGTACCCGAAGCGGATCTGAGCGATTGGGACAAGGTAGTTGAGGCTCAGCTAAACCCTGAATCAACCGTCACTGTAGCTATGGTTGGCAAGTATGTCGAATTGCCTGATGCTTATAAATCTATCAACGAAGCATTGCTACACGCTGGTATTACTCATAAAGCAGATGTCAAAATCAATTACATTGATGCTGAGCATTTAGAAGATGATGAGAGCTTACTGACGCAGTTAAATGATGCTGATGCCATCTTAGTGCCAGGTGGTTTTGGAGAGCGCGGTACGAATGGCAAGATACAGGCCATCACCTATGCTCGTGAAAACAACGTTCCATATCTAGGTATCTGCCTTGGTATGCAGCTAGCAGTAATTGAGTATGCTCGTAATGTAATCAAAATTGATGCTAACTCTTCTGAATTTGATCGCAAGACTGCAGAGCCTATCATTGGTCTGATTACTGAGTGGTTAGATGAGCGCGGTGAGCTACAGATTCGCAGCGATGATTCAGATCTTGGTGGGACGATGCGTCTGGGTGCACAGCAAGCTGAACTGGTTTCTGGTAGCAAATTAAGCCAAATCTATGGTGCTAGTAATATCACCGAGCGTCATCGTCATCGTTATGAGATGAATAACCGTTATATCGAGCCATTAGAGCAATCAGGCATGACTATATCAGGTTATTCAGCCAAGCAGCATCTGGTTGAGTCGGTTGAGATTAGTGATCATCCTTGGTTTATCGCGGTACAGTTCCATCCTGAATTTACCAGCTCGCCACGCGGTGGTCATCCCCTGTTTAATAGCTTTGTGAAAGCTGCAAAGAACTATAGCGAAGCTAAGTAGGGTTTTAGGCTTTTATTACAGCTATTGTATTAATTAAAGGACTGATCTTCGGATTGGTCTTTTTTTATGAGGTGATAGTTGGCTGGACTTTCATAATATTTGTATATGTCCATTTACCATTTGTCTGTCGTCACTAATTACGCTTAGACACTTTTTTTAATTGAGCCATCGGTTACAATAGCGGATAGAGATATTGATAACTATAAAGAGGACAACTGTTTCATGGATAATTTATCTACAGCTCAATCGCATATTCAGCTTAACACGCCTAATAATAAGACGATAAATATCGGTAACGATCAGCCATTTGTATTATTTGGCGGTATGAATGTCTTGGAGTCCAAAGAATTAGCATTTGAGATTGCTGAGCAGTATGTTGAGATATGCCAGCGTTTGGGGATAGGCTACGTATTTAAAGCCAGCTTTGATAAAGCCAACCGTTCAAGCCTGCATTCGTATCGTGGTCCTGGGTTAGAGCAGGGTATCGATTGGCTAGGACAAATTAAAGAAAAGTTCCAAGTACCGATCATTACTGACGTGCACGAACCATATCAAGCAGCACCAGTCGCTGAGGTTGCTGATATTATTCAGCTGCCTGCGTTTTTATCGCGTCAGACTGACTTAGTCCATGCAATGGCAAAGACAGACGCGATTATTAATATCAAAAAGGCACAGTTTTTAGCGCCGCATGAGATGCGACATATCGTCAATAAGTGCTTGGAAGGTGGTAACGACAAACTTATTCTATGTGAGCGTGGCAGCGCCTTTGGGTATAATAATCTGATCGTCGATATGCTCGGGTTTGATACCATGAAGCAAATGGATATCCCAGTATTTTTTGATGTGACGCATAGTCTGCAGCAGCCAGGTGCACGTAGTGATAGTGCAGGCGGTCGCCGTGAGCAGATTACCACCCTTGCACGTGCTGGTATGGCAACGGGACTAGCAGGGCTATTTTTAGAGGCGCATCCAAACCCAGAAACGGCAAAATGTGATGGGCCATGCGCCTTGAGAACCAGTCAATTAGAGCCGTTCTTGCGCCAGCTCAAGCAAATTGATGATTTGGTCAAAGGCTTTGAAGTATTAGATACCCATTAATCGATAGGTAAAGAGGACAGCATAATGGCAATTCAGACGGCACAAGTGAGTATCGAGAATATTGATGACGCTGAAGGGTTAGACAGTGTTATGATAGCGTTAAAGAATATCACAGGCGTGACGGCGATAGATCTTGATGCAGCGAGTAGCATCGCAACCGTGCGCTACGATGATACCGATACCAGTATTCACGCCCTAACAGCTGCGATTAGTACGGTCGATTATGTGACCCAGCCATATCCTATTGATGCACCGCAAAATCCACATTATGATAACTAAATAATCTTATCATGTTAGCAAAAAGCTATTATTCTTTAATAAAGTGATAACCAAAAGGTGTTGTTGTTAACGATGATTCGGCTTATGCTAGTCGAACGTTGTTTTGATAAGTCTTTAATAGTTAATTACTAGATTTTCATACAAGCAATTCATTAATTTATAATAATAAGGAGCTCAACATGGCAAGCCAAACACGTATTATCAAAATCGACGGTATGACTTGCGGCGGTTGTGTGGCAAGTGTGCATACTGCGACTGACAGTATTGATGGTATAGACACTATTTCTGTCGATCTTGCTGACAATCTAGCAACGGTGACTTTCGACGATAGTAAGACCAGCGCAGAGGCTATTGCGTCTGCTATCGATGAAGCAGGATTTGATGCCACAGTCGCCAACTCTTAAACTTTTTTCTACCATAAAACCAGCTATGATGGCTGGTTTTTTTAATGGCTTTTTTATGGCTATGTGGTGACTATAAGTCATAGTTAGTAGTTATACTCATATCTAGCATCTGTATTTGCTTTGTTTAATGGTATACCCTTGAAATTTTAGTCGTCACAACCATCTACTATATATCGATAATATGTATTTTAGTATAATGATACAAATATTTTGTGAGAGCGACAAACTAAATACCCATACACAGACCTAACTAAACTTCCTGATTTACTTAGACTTTTATCTAATTGCTAGCCTTTTTTATAGCTCATAACGTTCTATAAATGCTTCATCAACGTTGTAACGAGTCTTACTTATGAATGATTCTATCCGTACTGCCAATGACCAATCTTATGATGTCGACACTGATATTCAGTCTAATACGCTGCTTGAGCCTCAACGCGCGCACTTGCAATTAGCCATTGATGGTATGACATGTCAGGCCTGTGCGTCTAGAATCGAAAAAGTCCTTAATAAGAAACCCTCAGTTTATGAAGTGAATGTAAACTTCGCAGGTGAGACCGCCAATGTCGATTATGATCCAGCGCAGACAACACCTGAACAAGTCGCAGAGTGGGTGAATAAAACAGGTTTTGTCGCAAACTTGCAGGCCGCTGATAACTTGTTTGCCAAGACGGATAAAGATACCGCGACAGAGTATCCATGGCGATTAATTGCGCTATGGGTCTGCTTGGTACCGTTTTTAGTCGGTATGGCGGGGATGCTCTTTGGACAGGGTATGGCGTGGATGCCGCCTGTTTGGATTCAATTTATCCTTGCAACCGTTGTACAATTTGGCTTGGCGTTGCCGTTTTATAAAAGTGCTTGGGCGTCCATCAAAGGTGGTCTTGCCAATATGGATGTGCTGGTCGTCATTGGTACAGTGACTATTTGGGCGTATTCAACCTATTTATGGCTCACGCATGGCGATGGCACATTAAACAGTTTACTGCAAAATAGCCATGGCGGTGGACATGGCCCTGCAGTATATTTTGAAGCAGGGGTCATGGTCATTGCTTTTGTTCGTACTGGTAAGTATCTAGAAGAACGCACTAAAAAGCATAGCCTTAATAGTATCGATCTATTGTTGTCATTGACGCCAGATGAAGTCGAACAACAACAGTCAAATGGCGACTTTCACAATGTCGCACTGCAAGACGTGCAGGTCGGAGATATCCTGCGTGCCAAGCAAGGCAGTCGTGTTGCCACCGATGGTGTGGTCATTGGTGGTAGTGGCTGGTGCGTAGAGAGTCATTTAACTGGCGAGTCTGTCCCTCTAAAAAAAGAAGAAGGCAATGAGCTGCTTGCAGGCGCTTTGGTCGAAAACGGTAGCTTGTTATATCGCGTCAGTGCAAAAGGTAGCGATACCAAACTTGGTGATATGGTGCAAGCTCTTAGCGATGCGCAAGGCTCCAAAGCCAATTTGGCGCGTCTGGCTGATAGAGTAACAGCAGTATTTGTCCCAGTCGTTGTGGCCATTGCTATCGTCACTTTTGCGCTGACATGGTGGCTGACCGGTACGATTGATACCGCTTTAATGCATGCAGTTTCGGTGTTGGTGATTGCGTGTCCCTGTGCGCTTGGATTGGCGACGCCAGCGGCTATCATGGCGGGCATGGGTGTCGCTGCGCGTCATGGCGTCTGGTTTAAAGATGCGCAAAGCCTTGAGGCAGCAGGCAATATTGATACTGTCGTGTTGGATAAAACCGGTACATTGACTGTCGGCAAACCTACCATCGTTGACCAAGTTATGGTCGATAAGTCCTTACCTATAGATGACGTATTGCAAATTGCTGCAAGTGTTGAAGCACATGCCAGTCATCCGTTGGCAACGGCACTCATTAATGCGGCAACAGCGCGCAATCTGTCGTTGTTGACGGTCACTGATATCAGCGTCATCAAAGGTGCTGGTATACAAGCAAACATAGAAGGTCTTGGTCTGGTCAAGGTCGGTACGGCAGAGTTTGCCAGTTTAAGTTTACCTAAGCTGATGCCAAAGGTGTGGCAGATTGCCAGTACGGTTGCCGTCAGTGTCAATGATGAACCCTTAGGCGCTTTTGCCTTGGCTGATGATCTAAAGACTGATACCTCGCAGGCTATTAATGCACTACAAGATTCTGGCATCAATGTCATTTTGATGAGTGGTGATAAGCAGTCGGTCGTCGATCATGTGGCAGGACAGTTGGGTATCGAAAAAGCTTATGGCAAGATGAGCCCGCGTGATAAAGCCAGCCAAATTGCCGTACTGCAAACGGCAGGTCATAAAGTTGCGATGGCAGGAGATGGGGTCAATGATGCGCCAGCGATGGCCACCGCTGATGCAAGCTTTGCGATGTTTGAGGGGACAGATGTCGCTCAGCATAGTGCTTCTGCACGTTTGATGGGCGAGTCGCTCATGCATATAGATGCGGCACAAAAGATCGCTCAAGCAACGTTACGCAATATCAAACAAAACTTATTCTTTGCCTTTATCTATAACTGTTTAGGTATACCGCTTGCCGCTTTTGGTTTTTTAAATCCCATGATAGCTGCCGCTGCTATGGCGCTAAGCTCTATCTCAGTATTGATGAATGCGCTACGATTAACACAGTTTAAGATGAAGGTTGAGCTTGATAATACAGTATCTACGTCTAATCTTGATAGCTATGACCCATCAAAGACCTAAAAAAGATATTTTTTAACAATATATGCACTTAAACGAGATAATAACGGCCAGCGTCATATGTAAGTTTGGTTTTATGGACGCAAGTTGGTGTAAGATAAGGGAAGTTTGACTAAATATATGCTATGATGCCAAGCACTATAGCCGAGTATTATTGTATCAAATAAACCTTCAATGCCACTTGAAAACAGATGATTGAATAAGGGTTTATCATTGTTTCAAATATATACGCTATAAGATATTTTGCTTTATTTTTTGTATTCTAGTTGCCGTTTTTTATCCCACAAACTTGGCATGACCAAAGGAATTAACAGACATTATGTACGCTGAAGAAATTACCAACGTCACCGCAATTAAAGACATTCGCGCTCGTGAGATTTTAGACTCGCGCGGTAACCCAACGATTGAAGCCGATGTTATCTTAGCTGATGGTACTATTGGCCGTGCTGCTGCCCCAAGTGGCGCATCAACTGGCTCACGTGAGGCGCTTGAGCTGCGTGATGGCGACAAATCTCGCTACATGGGTAAAGGCGTCAAAAAAGCCGTTGCCAATGTCAACAGTCAAATTCGCAGTGCATTAATGGACAAAGATGTCACTGAGCAGCAAAGCATCGATGATGCGATGATTGCGCTAGACGGTACAGAAAACAAAGACAACCTAGGCGCTAATGCCATGCTAGCGGTTTCTCTAGCGACTGCCAAAGCTGCTGCCAAATCACAAAATTTGCCATTACATCAATATATTGCTGACTTACGTAATCAGACCTCTTTGACGATGCCTGTACCGATGATGAATATTCTAAACGGTGGTGAGCACGCGGATAATACGGTTGATATCCAAGAGTTTATGATTGAGCCAGTTGGTTTTACCAGCTTTTCAGAAGCACTACGCGCTGGCACTGAGATTTTTCATAGCTTAAAGTCTGTCCTAAAATCACAAGGTCTAAATACAGCAGTTGGTGATGAAGGCGGCTTTGCCCCAAACTTGCGTAGCAACGAAGAGGCCATTACCGTTATCATGCAAGCGATTGAGCAAGTCGGTTATAAGGCTGGTGAAGACATTCATTTGGCTTTAGACTGCGCTGCTACTGAGTTTTATAAGAATGGTCAATACGTTCTGGCAGGTGAGGGTAACAAGGCTTTCGATAGCCAAGGCTTTTCAGACTATCTAGTAGGACTGGCGCGCCAGTATCCGATCATCTCTATCGAAGACGGTCTTGATGAGTCTGATTGGGACGGCTGGAAATATTTGACTGAGCAAATTGGTGATAAAGTACAGTTGGTCGGTGATGATTTATTTGTGACCAATCCTGCTATCTTGCAAGAAGGTATCGATAAAAATATTGCCAATGCAATTTTGATTAAGTTTAATCAAATCGGCACTTTATCAGAAACCCTAGATGCGATTTATCTTGCGAAGAAAAACGGTTACGCAACGATTATCTCACATCGCTCAGGCGAAACTGAAGACAGCACGATTGCAGATTTGGCAGTTGGTACAGCGGCAGGCCAAATCAAAACTGGTTCACTTTGCCGTTCAGATCGCGTAGCGAAATACAATCAGCTGTTGCGTATTGAGCAACAAGTACGTGCAAGCTATCGTGGCCGTGAAGAGTTCATCGGTCTACGTGGTTAATACTTAAGCTGTATTGGTGGTTAACACTAGACGATATATGGAGATTTATATATTGTCTAGTAAGCTTAGCTAGTTTTTATTTGATATCTTTATATTATTTGGCGTTATCGTTTTATGAAATACTTTAGCCAATTTATATTACTCGCTTTAGCTGTTGCAGTACTATTAGGGCTGCAATATCAGTATTGGTTGGGTGAAAATGGTCGATTTGAGCATAATAAACTGCTTACTCAAATCGAAGATCAGCAGCGCCTAAATGACAACCAAGTGGCGGCCAATAACCTATTACGTACTGATGTACACGACCTAAAAAACGGTCTTGAAGCAGTAGAAGAGCACGCTCGTTTAGACTTAGGGTTGATCAAGCCAAACGAGACTTTTGTACAAGTATCAACCGCACCCACCACCCATAGTCGTCAGTAGCTTTGTTGAGATTTCATCAAACCCTCCCTATACGACGACGATTCTATTTAACTTTATATTAACTCTTAAAGTTTGTCTTTTTTGAGCAAGGTTCTGATGGGCTATAACCATGAGTAGCATGTTATGAATACCAAACCTAGTGTACACGCGATGATTGTCGCTGCAGGTCGCGGTAGTCGTTTCGGTGCATCTATTGCTAAGCAATATATAAAATTGCAAGGGCAGACGCTACTACAAAACAGCGTAGCAAGACTTGCTAGTAGTGCGTATATTGATGAGTGCCTATTGGTGATAGCGGCAAATGACAATACGGCGCAGACGCTTGATTTTAAGCTTCCTATACATTATACCATCGGTGGTACGGAACGTTGGCAATCGGTACTAGCAGGTGTCAAGGCAATTAGTAACGCAGGTGCTACAGATTCAGATTTGGTTTTGATTCATGATGCCGCGCGTCCTGCTGTTCCAAGTCTTGATATCGATAAAGTGATCGAAGCGGCAATGCTGGAGCCGTATGGCGCTATTCTGGCTACTCCTGTCGCCGATACTCTAAAAGAGTCCTATCTGCAATCCAACGCTACATCTGAACTTGCAGATATACCTTCTATAAGTGATGCTATGACTAGCAGTAGCGCGCATCCTTATACTACACGTACGATTGATCGTAGTAATATGTGGCAAGCGCAAACGCCGCAAGTATTTCGCTTGGGTCAATTGCAGCAAGTATTGGCTTATGTGTCTGAACATCAGCTTATGATTACAGATGAGGCCAGTGCTTTTGAGCACCTAAAACTTCCTATTCGACTGGTTAATGGCAGTCGTCAAAACATCAAACTGACCTATCCTGACGATGCTATATTATTAACAGCCATCCTAACCGCTCAAAATTAAGATTTCCCTCTTTCTATATCTCTACTTCCATCAATGATATTAGTTATAAATAGTAATCTTGATACGCTATCTATCATTCTTATTGATCTCAATAATTATAAGTGTCTATTAGTGTAGTATTAACGTAGCGCAGTAACAAAATTTTTATTTCCTGTTTTCTTGGTCATAGACTGCGTTAGCCCTTGATATATCTACATTTCCGAATATAAGAGAAAGTATAGAACATTGTCTGGTTACAATTTTCTAGATCTAGGTTACATATTAAGTTGCTTAGTTGACCAAACTGCCTTATCATGTAACTAAGTTAATACAATTAATAATAAAACCTATAATATCAATAATATGACGAGATACGAAATTTTATTTTTAGGCTTGTTTCTTTATTTTGAAAATTATGGGCGTTCTTTCGCTTGACTTTAAGGGGCATTTACTTGTCAGACATTACTACTATAAACAAATCAGAAGAATTAGATCTTTATCAGTTTGTATATGTTAGCCGAATTACTTCCACTGGATTATCAGGCGCTAGTACATTAAATGACATCGCTGAATGTTCTATAAAAAACAATAAGGACGATAACATTACTGGCGTACTTTGTTATGGCAATGGTTATTTTTTTCAGTGCGTAGAAGGGTCAGAGCAAGTATTAACCAATTTAAAAAACCGTCTTTTATTAGATGATAGACACAAAGATATACAGACTTTAGAGTTTTCGGAGATTAGCGAGCGTGGATTTACTGGATGGTCGTTACGCTCCATCATCCTTGAACGATGGATGATTAGTGATCCTAAAGCGAAGGCTCTTATGCCTTTTAAACCCTATAACTGGGCCCCTAATGAATGGAAGCAATTCTTGAAAATATTAAAAGGTTATTATAAAGAGCAAGAAGAAACAGGCGACGTCGATGCTCAACCAATTAAGTACAATGCACTAGGTCTGACGTTAGGTAGAGTAGTGGGACAGCACCAAGCCTTTTTCTTAATTCAAACGGTACTAGGTGCACTTATTATATTGGCATTGTTATGGTTTATGCTCTCTGATAAATTCTAATAGTAAATAAATTCACAGTGCTTTATAAAAAGCCAGCGTCCTGCTG
>NZ_LNUO01000134.1:0-4366 GCF_001462175.1 Psychrobacter sp. ENNN9_III | reverse complement strand
ACCGCCGTGAAAGGGCGGTGTCCTAGGCCTCTAGACGATGGGGACTAGGTACTACACCTTCAGCTGCTTTCACCGTTTATGCTGAAGTGGTGCACATTCTAATGGCGTCTACGCTTTGTGTCAAGCCTTTTTCTTCGTCTTTTTAAAATTAAATACCTTTTTTTGATAGCGCGGCGGGGATGCAAGTCTTTACTCTTTAAATGATGGCGAATCCATAGAGAAGTGCAAGCACTGATAGTCACGGCCAGTAACATATAGCCAAGAATGGTAGCCCATAATTTAAATTGTGGATCCATTGTAAAGTCCCTCCGTCTTACCTATATAGCGCATTATGTACGTGATATAGGATATGAGCAACTCAGATCATCTACAGAAAATTACTGTGTTGATATAGCTAGAAACCATAGAAGAGAAGTGAGCTATCAATTGCATTTATGCAGTAGAGTACATGAACTTTAATAGACAGCTATCTTTTTTATTATTTACTATGGTTTCAACAGTCATCTTCTTATTGATTATAAAATCAAGATGGTAAAGTTATTTAAATACTAAAACCAACTTAATGACCAATAAATGTAATAATAACCATCCGCTACTGTCGCTACTGTTTATTCGTCGTCGTTGTCATTCAACTCTACCTCTGTTTGCTCAGTATGTAAAGCATTAGGCAACATAGGGTAATGGTTTAGAATATGACAAAATAACTCAGCAGTCTTTTGGGTATCATAGAGCGCTGAGTGAGCATGATTGCCGTCAAACTCAAGTCCTGCGGCTTTACAAGCACGTGCAAGTACTGTCTGACCAAAAGCTAAAGCTGATAAAGTAACCGTGTCAAATACTGAGAACTGATGAAACGGATTGTGATTTTTGCTATTGGTACGCATGACTGCAGCATTCAAGAATGCCAAGTCAAAATGAGCATTGTGACCGACTAGCACGCATTGACGGCAATCTTCGGCGCGGCGCACTTCTTTTAAACTTTTGAATATACGGCGTAAGGCGGTTTTTTCATCTTCTGCAATCGCTTTACGCATAGGATTGTTGGGATCAATACCAGTAAATGCCAATGATCTCGGCTCTAAATTGGCACCTTCAAAAGGCTCAATATGAGCGTTAAGCGCTTCTCCTGGATAAAATACGCCATCCTGGTTTAATAAGATTGGAATACAAGCAATCTCAAGCAATGCATCAGTTTGTGCATTAAAACCTGCTGTCTCTACATCTACAATGACGGGTATAAACTTACGAAAGCGCTCTTTCATAGTCATTGGAGCCGAATCTTGCTCAGTCTCCTCATAGGTTTGGTTAGCATCAGAATCGGTAGGCAAATCTATGCCTTTATTATTAGATTTAGGACTGCTAGTTTGAATGTGTAATGAATCATCATTAGACAAGGGAGCGTCGTTTTGAATGGTCATATTAAGTTAAGTCACTTTTATCGATGATATAAATGCACTGATATGCTGTGAGTATCCAATACTACTAATGTAGTAGCAATGAAACACTCACAGCATCTCGGTCGCATTAAGGGTGTTTAAGCACGGTTTAAGCTTTGATAGACCATGGTAGTATCTCACCAGCCATGAGTGGGGTAAGCGTTTGTCCATCAAAATAAGGGTAACCTGCCGGCACTTGCATAGGATTATTTGTCAGAGTAACAGTGTTTTCGTTGACTGGCAGTCCATAAAATTGAGCGCCAAAACGACTGGCAAAGCCTTCTAATTTGTCAATTTTGCCAATACTATCAAATGCAGTAGCGTATAAAGGCAAGGCTATTGACGAGCTATAACAGCCTGCGCAGCCACAAGCAGCTTCTTTTTTGTCTGTGGCGTGTGGCGCTGAGTCTGTGCCCAAAAAGAACTTTGGACTGCCACTAGTAGCCACATTGAGCAGTACTTCTTGATGTTGTTTGCGTTTTAGGATAGGCAAACAGTAGAAGTGTGGCTTGATACCGCCAAGTAGCAAATGGTTACGGTTGAACATTAGATGCTGCGGGGTAATCGTAGCTGCCACCTGATTGCCTTGTGCCAAGACAAAGTCAGCCGCGTCACTAGTGGTAATATGCTCCATCACAATCCTAAGAGTAGGAAATTTGGCAATAATCTGTCCAAGCACCTCATCCAAAAATCGCTTTTCGCGATCAAAGATGTCGACATGATCGTGTGTCACTTCACCATGCAATAGCAGCGGCAGATTGTACTTTTCCATGGCTTCAAACACATTAACGCAAGCATTGATGTCAGTTACACCATCAGCAGAGTTGGTTGTGGCTCCTGCTGGATAAAGCTTAACCGCTTGTACGAAACCAGACTGTGCAGCCAGCTCAATATCTTTTGCAGTGGTTTGATTGGTTAGATATAAAGTCATTCGCGGATCAAAGGCAGCTTTGCGCTCAGCGTCTAAATCACTGGCTTGCAGGTGTTGTAAAATGCGCTCACGATAAGCACGAGCATCATCTACGTTTTTGACTGGTGGTACCAAGTTTGGCATGCAAATAACGCGATTAAAACTTGCTGCTGCATGTTTGACAGTGGTCGCTAGTGCTTTATCATCACGTAAATGAATATGCCAATCATCAGGCTGAAGGATGGTTAACTCTTTAATGGAATCAGTAGTTTGAGTCATAGTGTTCTATGTCTTGAGGTAGTGAAAAAAGAGGGTAGTAAACTATACTAAGCTATAAACGCTGCAACGAGGCCATTTTGATTTGGGCGAAGGTTTTTGATCTAGTATCTTAATTGTAAAAAATTACGACCAAATGGCTTGTTCTACATAACGCTGCTTATTCGTCACTGTGTTTATTTATAGCGAGGTATAAACCTTAACCATCATAGCAGATTTGACCGCTGGACTAAATATATGCCCAAATATAACTACCTAATCTGCTATTAATAAGAGGGAAATTTTTCATACGCGCCAGCTTTTTCTATACGCATTAACGTTACTAGTATATATGGTAGATATATTCGATAAATCATCATCTACAAAGCCGTTATCCTTTTGCCAATTGTGAATATGATGTACACTGAGTAGGCAATTTAATCTTCGATTCATTATCAGTATTTTTTCTGATAACTAAATTCTTATATTAGGAGTTGTTCATGGCTCAGCTTGATCCAAAAAATATCAATAAAATCGTATTAGCATATTCAGGTGGCCTTGATACCTCAATTATCGCTAAATGGCTGCAAGAAACTTATGATGCTGAAGTGATTACTTTTACTGCTGACATCGGTCAAGGTGAGGAAGTTGAACCAGCACGTGCCAAAGCTGAAGCGATGGGTATCAAAAACATTTATATCGAAGACTTGCGTGAAGAGTTTGCTCGTGACTATGTGTTCCCCATGTTTCGTGCCAACGCTATCTATGAAGGTGAGTACCTGCTAGGTACCTCTATTGCGCGACCATTGATTGCCAAGCGTTTGGTTGAAATTGCCAAAGAACACAATGCTGATGCGATCAGTCATGGTGCGACTGGTAAAGGTAATGACCAAGTACGTTTTGAGCTTGGTGCAGTTGCTTTGTCTCCAGATGTGGTAACCATTGCACCGTGGCGCGAGTGGGATTTATCTAGCCGTGAGAGCTTGATGAAGTACGCCGAAGAGCATGACATCGCAATCGACTATGCCAACCAAAAGACAAAGTCACCATACTCGATGGATGCCAACCTTTTGCACATCTCTTATGAAGGCGGTGTGTTAGAAGAGCCGTATACAGAAGCAGAAGATGATATGTGGCGCTGGTCAGTGAGCCCAGAAGAAGCGCCTGACGCGCCGCAGTATTTAGAACTAGAGTATGAAAAAGGTGATATCGTTGCTATCGATGGTGAGGCCCTTAAGCCTTACGAAGTCATGATTAAGCTAAACGAGATTGGTGGTAAGCATGGCATTGGACGTTTGGATATTGTAGAAAACCGCTACGTTGGCATGAAATCACGTGGTTGTTACGAGACGCCAGCTGGCACGATCATGCTAAAAGCGCATCGCGGTATTGAGTCGTTGACGCTAGATCGTGAAGCTGCACATCTAAAAGATGAGCTAATGCCACGCTATGCAAAAATCATCTACAACGGCTATTGGTTCAGTCCTGAGCGTATGATGCTACAAGCGTTGATTGACAAATCACAAGAGTATGTCAATGGTACGGTACGTGTAAAGCTATATAAAGGTGCGGTGAGTGTCGTTGGTCGTAAGTCTGATGATTCATTATTTGATGAGAAAATCGCAACTTTTGAGGATGATGCTGGTGCCTACGATCAAAAAGATGCAGAAGGCTTTATCCGTCTAAATGGGTTGCGTTTGGCTATCGAAGCTAGCCGTGGACGCGACTTATCAAAATAAGCTAAAGAAACTATCAAAGAAACCAT
>NZ_LNUO01000133.1:0-9035 GCF_001462175.1 Psychrobacter sp. ENNN9_III | reverse complement strand
TATACCCGTAGAGTCTCTGTTTTTTTGTGGTTTTTTTGATGACTGTCTTTGTCTATTCAGTTTTTACGGTGTCTGAGCTGGCAGAATCTTCATTATCTACTTTGACAATGGCGATATCTTGTTGCTGACGTTCTTTAACAAGGTCTTGAGCCACTACTTCTTCTGTTGCAGAGACGACACCAGTGGACTTTTGCGTCTGATATTTTAAGGTGGCAAGGGCACTAAGGCCTCCAATTACAAAAATAATAACTAGGATAACAGGGTTTTTCCAAATGGGAGTCGGTGCGTCATACTCAATCGGTTTTTCGCTGATGGTTGCCGGAGTATTGTCGCTATTACCGTTGATAAGCCCAAGGCTGACCAGTGGAGGTTTTGGTGGATTTGCAGGTTCAGAGGTAATACGTAGGCGATTACGCTGTAAGTAAATCTCTGAAATTTTGGCCAACTGTAGTAGCCAGCGCTGGTGTGGCAATGTGATAGCAGGCATCTCTGCAAACATGAGTAAATCATTATGTCCGCCTTGTTGGATGTTTTCAGATGAACGGCCAATGGCCTTTAAGTAATTACCAGTTGCAAGCTGCATATCTTGTATAGGTTCATTATTGTCAGGTTTAAATGCAGTCAGCTCATACCAAAAGGGATCGAAGGCTGGTGGCGTACTGGATAACTGCTCATTATTTAAGCGTTTTGGCTCTATATTTTCTGGTACTGCCTCTTTAGTTTCTATATCGGGTACTATGCTTGTAGTAGGTTCTACGTTTGTAGAGATAGTGTCTGAAGGTGTCGTCTTAGTGGCAAACCGATCCGTTGACAAAAACTGAGGTTGTAAAGCAAACCACTTGTCTATCTCATCATTATCAAGCTGACTGTAGTCCGCTAATATAGCAAGTTCGCGCAAAACGATAACGCACAAACAGCTGAGTAAGGCTTGTACCTGCACAGTAGTAGCGTCGATTTGATTGGCAATATATTCGCTAGCTTTAACTATATCAGCGCTGTCTTTAAATACGGTATCAGCAGCATCATGACGATAATATAAGGTTGCCTCGATAGTAGCAAAGTTCATAGAGTTATATTGACGTAGCTCTTTTACGGCACTACGATTAAATAGTTTTTTGCTGACAGATTGTCCTTGATAATGCTGCTGGTAAGCGAGTAAAGCACATACAATCGCTTGTAAACCAGAACCAACGGCAAGGCGCGTCTGCGGTAATGATAGCTGAGCCACATCAGCTAATAATGATATCATGGGCTGGGTATCTTGATATAAAAAGTCATACATCGACACGCGTGTCGGTGAAATAGTCGTCATAATCTGCTAGCATCAAAAAGTGTGCCTCTATATTACGGTGCCAAATGCCTTGATACAATCCCTTAATAATAGAAATTTTTAATCATTTTTAATCATAACGCCATGAGTCGTTTGATGAATCACAATCGGATGCTTTTATGAACAACCACGTTAGTCTCGAAAAACAGCTGATTATCAACGTTGCACAGCAGACTTTAACTCTATATCAGCAGGACAAAGTCGTTGTCCAATATTTAGTGTCAACGGCAAAAAACGGCATTGGCAGCCAGCAAGATAGTGGTTGTACACCGCTTGGTAGACATGTCATTGCAAAAAAAATAGGTAACGATGCGGCTATAAATGCTGTGTTTGTCGGACGTGTGCTTACAGGAGAAGTATATGATGCCAAGTTTGGTCAGCTGCACCCTAAGCGCGACTGGATATTGAGCCGTATCTTATGGTTGAGCGGTCTAGAAGAAGGTGTGAACAAGGGCAGTAATAGTCAAGGCGGCTGCGATACTTATCAGCGTTATATTTATATTCATGGTACGCCAGATACGGAGCCGATGGGCGTGCCGCTGTCACATGGTTGCGTGCGTATGCGTAATGAGGACATTGTTGAGCTATTTGCACAAGTTGAAGAGAGTGATACTGTCACTATTATCGCGAGTTAATGAGTAAGTGTGTAGACAAAACGTGTAAACAACAAATAATGTTGTATTTATTAATTCAAATCTCAAAAAGACAGCACTTATCAATAGTACTGTCTTTTTTTATTCTATACTTCTGTTATATCGTTGTAAGCATGTTCACCAAAAGGTGGGACTGTCTTGAACTTTAGCCAAGCGTTTTCTGGCGTGTTTAAGGTCTTTTTTTAGCGTGGCAGCAAACCAGCCTGTACCATATAACGCATTGATATCAGTCGCTGATCGTCGCTCATAATACTGTTGGTACTGTGTATGAGTGCGATATTGTGCCAATGCCTGTTGTGCTTTGACCAAACGTTTCAACCAAATTTTGGCTTTCTTTTTAGCTTTTTTCTTACTTAATAAGAGTGAGGCAAATTCACTGGTATAACGTAATTCTACCAACTGACAATATAAGTCGTCTTGGATCTGATTATGATTTCTGCTTTTTAGATTAACGCTTTTTGAGCTTTCACTATAAGGCTCATTGTCATTGGCTGCATTTTTATCCTGTAACCTTCGCTCAGTTTCAATAAATTTTGTATACTGCTTCGATAGAATCTTCGCTGATTTGTCGACAGCAGGCTTGTCTGCTCTTGGTTCGAGGCTTGGATTACTCATGGTAAAAGCAATCAGCTCTAGTAAGGTGAGCTGAAAGTCATTGGCGCTTACAACGTCAATTGGTTGAATCTTGAGGGTTTCAATATCTGCTGTCCAATCAACGCTAGGTGCACCGTGACTTTGTAGTTTGGGCTCAATGTGAGTGGTGAGATAGGCAAGCTTTTGATAGTCAGCAAGTAAGGTCGCGGTTTGTTTTAATATTGGAAGCCAGTCAGGGTTAATCTCATCAGAGAAGCTGTCAAAGGCTTGTAAGGCGGCTTGCAAGCGAGTGAGTCCGATAGTCAGCTGCAAGATATGTTCATTGTCATCGCTACCAGCTACGATAGCACTACTATTAGGCAGTATATGTAATAGACAGTTATGTACAGCGGTACGTATAAAGGCTGGTCCATCGCTATTTTTATCAATGGTTAGCTGGCTAAGATCAGCGCTAACTGCTGGACTATAACTTTGTCCTTTTATGAGTAGACCTCCGCGCTCAGCTTTGGTTACGGTAGATAAGCAGAGCTTATAACGTTTGCACCAGGTTTTGGCTGTCGTAAATAAAAAATCTACGTCTCCTGCTACCAGCTCAAACTCAATCTCTTGAATAGAGTTTCGCTGAGTATCATCATTACCATGGATAACCTCGCCACGATCATATGCTATCTCAATCTTACTGCTGTCTTCATCGCTATTGTCTTCTATTAGCAAGCGTGTGGTGCGCTCTACATCGGTCAAATATAGCCGTGTGAGTTTTTTCGCCAGTTTTTTGAGCTTAAAGTCAGCAAGAGCAGGGGCAATTGAGGTGTCTTTGTAAATTGTCAAATCAGGCATTAGCGTGTCGTTATCTAGCATTGCCTTTACTTGTTCATTATCTAATATAGTATTGTGTTCTAGGCGTGCAGCGATTCCATCACCACCAGCTTTGATGGTCTGAACCCAAGTGTCGCCTTCTTGACGAATACGTAGGCCAATACCAGCCTGTGCAAGCTTTTGATCAGACGTATCGTAATAATGGGCGGCTAGCTGTATGGTCTGTGAGGACTTAACCTGCGCTTGACGCATTAAACCCTTAAGCCGCGACTCTGGAACTAGAAATTTCAGCTCTATTTCTTGCATAATGGCTCCTAATCATTTGACTAATAGTTATTAGTCTATCATTCTATGATGGTTTTAACTAATAGTTATTAGTCTACATTCTATGATGGTTTTAACTGCAACAAAAAAGCCGCCCTACATCATATAGGGCGGCTTTTTTTTAATATATACTTATGAGCTTTTGGGCATTAGAACTGGTTCATAGTGTTCTTTTCGCCGCCAGCTTTTAGGGCGTTGTCACCTGAGAAGATTTCTTTGTGGTCATCGCCTAAGTCAGAGCCTGCCATTGCTTGGTGCTTGACACAAGAGATACCTTCGCGAATTTCTTTACGTTGTACGCCAGCAGCATATGCAAGCATACCTTCTTCACCAAAGTAACCCTTGGCAAGCTCGTGCACACTTAGAGCCGTGGTGTGATAAGTCGGTAGGGTGATCAAGTGATGGAAGACACCTGCTTCACGTGATGCATCACGTTGGAAGTTCTGAGCGGCAACGTCAGCTGCTGCATCAAGTTCAGTACCATCATAGTCGCTGCTCATCAAGTCGTCTTTATTGTATTTAGAGACGTCTTTGCCTTCTTCTTCCCACTGAGCGATCACTTGTTTACGGAAGTTTAGCGTCCAGTTGAACGATGGGCTGTTGTTATAAACAAGCTTAGCTTTAGGCTGCTGCTCTTTGATACGATCAACCATCATTTTAATGTGCTCAACGTCTGGCGTTGGTGTTTCAATCCAAAGCAAATCCGCACCGTTTTCAAGCGCAGTCACACAGTCAAGTACGACACGGTCGATATTGGTATCTTCGCGGAAGCTGTACAAGCCGTTTGGCATACGGACTGGACGTACCAATTTGCCGTCATGCTTAAGTAGGCTATCGTTTTCGTTAGCGTCTTCAATGCTCACTTCTTCCATTTCTAGGAAGTCAATATATTTAGAAGCAAGATCGCCTGGCTCATTTGATACTGGAATTTTTTGTGTGAGTGACGCACCTTCAGAGTCAGTACGAGCCACGATGACACCGTCTTCTACACCAAGCTCTAAGAATGCATAACGAATCGCGTTGATTTTAGCGATATAATCTTCGTGCGGTACGGTTACTTTACCTGCTTGGTGACCACACTGCTTAGCGTCAGATACTTGGTTTTCAACTTGGATAGCACAAGCACCGGCTTCGATCATCTGCTTGGTTAACAGATAAGTGGCTTCTTCGTTACCAAAGCCTGCATCGATATCAGCGATGATTGGTACAACATGTGAATCAAAGTTTTCGATTTTTTCTAGAATAGCTTTGGTGTCTTGGCCTGCTTCTTCAGCAGCATTTAGCTCACGGAAGTAATCATTTAGTACTTTGGCATCTGCTTGACGTAAAAAAGTATAGATTTCTTCGATTAGCTTTGGCACAGAGGTTTTTTCGTGCATAGATTGGTCAGGTAGAGGACCAAACTCAGAGCGAAGGGCGGCTACCATCCAACCTGATAGATAGATATAAGTTTTAGACGTTGTACCAAAGTATTTTTTCTTAGCGTACATGGTTTGCTGAGCAATAAAACCATGCCAAGCACCTAGAGACTGTGTGTACTGAGAAGTGTCATTGTCATAATCTTCCATGTCTTGACGCATGATTTTTGCTGTGTATTTTGCAATATCTAAACCAGTCTTAAAGCGGTTCTGTAACATCATACGTGCAGCATCAGTTTCGCTGATATTCTGCCAGTTACCGTGCTTTTGCTTTAATTCACGTACTAAATCGATCGCTGATTTATAATTAGTTGACATCTACAGTCTCCTTGTTGGGGTATTAAAAGTTTAACGAACAAAAAATCAAATGGTAAAATGATAATAACGATATTTGCGTGGAAGTTACACGAACTACGATTACATTAACGGCATTCAAATCTAATGGTTGCTAGTACTACTAAGAATACGTTGAAGTTTTATCCATAAACAACGAATAACAATCTGCTATAAACCTTACCTCTATTACCCTAAACAAACCTAACAACAAATACAAGCGCTTTGCTCAACTGTATTTGAAAAATCAGTCGTTAGTCAGATATTTATACAATTCACAATGCTCTTATCTTTATGTACTAAAGCAAATAGGCGAATCATGACCTATTAGTAAGATAAGAGATGTTACAATAACCGAAGGCGTAACAGGTGACAGATGAGCAGAGTATTATGTGCTATCACTACTAAATCGTTATACTGTAACTGAGTTAAATAGGCAGAGGCATTAACCAGTTATATAAGGATAATCACGATTTGTGTGAAAGTTATCGTCTACGTTGCAAATCACTCATGTAACTCACTATAGCGGGGATACCTAGATTTACCTAATTTATGATTGTTATCTTTGGTATTTTATTTATATATAGAATAATAAAAACAATGGTTTGTATTGTACAAATCACGCTATAATAATCAAAGTTTAATGATTTTTAGATAAGAATTTTAATACTCATATTGAGATTTTTTAGGTAAGCATTAGCAAGCATAATAATCACACACGAAATGGCTAATTATTAAGTAGCATTTATTCTAAGTAAAAGAGAAAAACGTATGAATCTGCAGCGGGTTGATTTGAATTTATTGGTGCATTTAGATGTATTATTAAGAGAAAAAAACGTCACACGTGCTGCTGAGCAGTTGGGCATTACGCAGCCTGCAATGAGTAATATTTTGCGACGATTGCGTAAATTGTTTAATGATCCATTGTTAGTACGTTCATCTGAAGGCATGACCCCGACAGAGAGAGCTTTAGAGCTACAACCACGTATTCGTGAAATACTTGCCGATTTGACTCAAGTGCTCGAACCACGTACAGAGTTTCGTCCGTATAGCACATCACGCGTCTTTCGTATCATGACCTCAGACTATGCTGAGGCAACGTTGGTACCAAAGCTGGTCAAAGCCTTACGCTCTGAAGCACCCAATGTCATTTTGGACTTTTTAACACCATCAGATGTGTCTTATCGTGATATGGAACAGGGCCGAGTCGATTTGGCTATTAACCGTTTTAATGAAATACCACAAAGCTTTCACCAAGTGTTGGTTTGGCGTGACACTTTTAGCTGTTTGCTAGCATCAGAAAGCCCTTATGCCAATCGTTTTAATCTCAAAAACTATCTAAAAGCGCAACATGTATGGGTGTCTAAAACTGGTATGGGCGTGGGATTCGGAGTCAATCCAGAAAAATCTGGTGGACTGGGCTCTATTGACCAAGCGTTGCAGCGGTTGGGACAAAAAAGACAGATTAGTGTCTTTACACGCCATTATCAGATGCCAGCGATGCTTGCGGCAAATAAAGATTTGATTGCTACATTGCCAACGCGAGTTGCACGCATGCAGGCCAATAACGACAGCATCATGATGAAAGAGCCACCATTTTTTATTCCCGAGTTTGAGCTAACCATGGCGTGGTCACCGTTATTACAGCATCATCCAGCACATCGTTGGTTAAGACAACTGATTATGCATGTTGCACGGCAAGTGGTTGCTGATGAAGAAAACCAAGAGCAAGAGGTACCTACCATTAATCATCTGTTCTAAAGAACTGATGAATAAAGTATCTTTTATTCACATACTTATTAAAAAGAAATAATATAGAACCAGCCTTTGGGCTGGTTTTTTGTTTGTTTAAGCTTAGTATTAGTTAAGTATATCTTAATAAGACAGTCATACTCTTAACATATCGAACACATTTCTTTATATCTTGTAAAACTGTAAGCCAAAAGTTTTGTTATGATAATTTTAACTTAAAGCAGTTAAACATTAAGCAAAAAGGTATTCAGAACGAATCTTTTCAAAAAAATAACTAATTAGGCCTAGATGATAAAGCTAAGAAAAGTGTGTTTTATAATTAGTGTTATCTAAGCTACTTAACAATCAACTAGACAAATAGATAAGGTCAATAATCATGGCAGATATTACTACTATAAACCCGGCAACAGGCGAAGACATTAAAGAATATAGCTATATGAGCAACGATGAGGTCAACAAGATTGTTGAAGCCTCACATCAAGCTTTTCTTGAATGGCGCAAAACCAGTCATGAAGAACGCGCAAAGGTCATCAACTCTATCGGTGAGACCTTAATGAAATATAAAGAAGAGCTGTCAAAGCTTATGACTGAAGAGCGCGGTAAGCTATATAACCAAAGCTTGAGTGAAGTCGATCTATGTAAAGCGATTTGTGATTACACGGCAGAGAAAGGCGTTACTGCGCTTGCAGATGATGAGCGAGATGTCGAAGGCATGAAAAAAGGTATCGTTACTTATCAGCCAATCGGTGTTATCTATGGTATGCAGCCTTGGAACTTCCCAGCTTACCAAGTATTTCGTTATACCATTGCCAATTTGATGGCTGGTAATAGTATCTTACTTAAGCATGCAGCGAATGTAACAGGTTCTGGCTTATTGATCGAAAAAATATTCCATGAATCTGATTTACCAAATGATTTGTTCCGTACAATTCTAATCGATCATGATCAGTCAGAAGTATTAATCGGACATGATAAGGTGCGCGGCGTTACGCTTACTGGTAGTGATGGTGCAGGGAGCATCGTTGGTCAGCAAGCGGCAAAAGCAATCAAAAAAGCGGTACTAGAACTGGGTTCGAACGACGCCTTTATCGTTTTAGAAGATGCTGACTTAGAGCTTGCAGTACAAACTTGTACACAAGCACGTCTCATTAATAATGGTGAAACCTGTGTCGCTGCAAAGCGTTTTATCGTCGTCGATAGCTTATATGATGAGTTCCGTGATCGCATCGTAAAAGAATTTGCAAGCAAAAAAGCTGGCGATCCAATGGATGATAGCTCTGATCTTGGTCCATTAGCGCGTAAAGATTTGCAAGAAAAGTTGCATGAGCAAGTAGAAGAAAGCGTAAACAAGGGCGCTACAATTTCTGTTGGTGGCACGTTACCAGAAGGCAAAGGTAGTTTCTATCCTGCGACTATTTTAGAAAACGTCAAAAAGGGTCAACCAGCTTTCTATCCTGCGACTATTTTAGAAAACGTCAAAAAGGGTCAACCAGCTTACGATGATGAGTTATTTGGACCAAAACGTCAAAAAGGGTCAACCAGCTTACGATGATGAGTTATTTGGACCAGTAGCATCGCTAATTCGAGCTAAAGATCAAGACGATGCGCTGCGTATCGCTAACGATAGCCGTTATGGTTTGGGCGGTGCAATCTTCTCTAAAGATGAAGACAAAGCTATCCGCTTAGCTAATGAAGAGTTTGATACAGGTATGGTATATATTAATGGCTATGGTCTTGCCAATCCAGCACTACCATTTGGCGGCGTAAAAAATTCAGGTCATGGCCGTGAACATGGTGGCTTTGGTATTAAAGAGT
>NZ_LNUO01000132.1:0-5348 GCF_001462175.1 Psychrobacter sp. ENNN9_III | reverse complement strand
TAAATGGTTAATATCTTTTTTTGCTTCTTGCCATTGCTTTAACTGTTCAAAGTATGAATGGCTGGGCTTTTTTATGATTGATAGTTTTAAATGGTTAATATCTTTTTTTGCTTCTTGCCATTGCTTTAACTGTTTAAATATAGCTTCAAAGGTAATGTCGGCATATAGGTGTGTTGCTGTGTTGATAATTGCTCGTTGTTCAACGATAAGACACCTTTAGATATTAGCAAGATCGTCCAAGGCAACAGTTGATGCTCAAGCTTTTGTACACGTGTCTGCAAGTTATCAGCAGTATCTTTATGATTGATTTCTAGCAGTGCTTGAGTCAGAACAGCACCTGCATCAAGCTCAGCTGTGACCACATGAATACTACATCCATGCTGACGCTCACCTGCCTGTATGACGCGTTGATGCGTATCAAGTCCTTTATAGGCCGGCAATAAAGCAGGATGTAGATTAATCATTGGAGCTGGCATATCGTCGATAAATTTGGCACTTAGTACCCGCATAAAACCAGCTAAAACGATCAGGTCAGGTTGCCATGTCGCTAACTGGGCACTGGCGTGAGTTTCAAAGGTCTTGATCCCCATGCGTTTGCCGCTTGTGACGTGTGACAACACCGCTACTGGAATAGAGGCGTCTTTTGCCCGTGTGATGGCATAAGCATCCTCGCGATTACTAATGACACCGACGATCTCAATCGGTAACGAGCCTTCTTGCGTCGCGTCTATTAAGACTTGTAAATTGCTACCACTGCCTGACACTAAAACAGCCACGCGTAATGGCTTATGACTGCCTTTTTCGTTACTGTCTGTCATTAACGGTACACCACTGCGTCCGCACTGTTGTTAGAGCCACGCTCGACCATTTCACCTAATTGCCATGCTGTTTCGCCAGCATCATTTAGAGTCTTAATAGCGATATCAGCTTTGTCTTTTGGTACCACGATGACAAAACCAACCCCGCAATTAAAGGTGCGATACATCTCGCTTTGCTCGATATTACCTTGGGTTTGTAGCCACGTAAATAGTTCTGAGAACTGCCAGCTATTTGTGTCAATGCTAGCGGCCAAATTATCTGGTAATACCCGTGGTAGATTGTCTGTTAAGCCGCCACCAGTAATGTGTGACATTGCATGTAAAGCCGAGCTACCAAGCGTGTCTTGCAAAGCTTTAATGGCTTTTACGTAGATACGAGTCGGTGCCATTAGGGCATCTTGGATAGGCTGGCCATCTAGCTGCTCATTGCTGCTAGTGACATCAACACCGCTTACCTCAATGACTTTACGTACAAGAGAGTAGCCATTTGAGTGCGCGCCACTTGAAGCAAGTGCGATTAACACATCGCCCTCGCTGACATTTTCACCAGTGATGACTTCGCTTTCTTCGACTACGCCGACACAAAAACCTGCTAAGTCATAATCATCATCTTGATACATGCCTGGCATCTCAGCCGTTTCGCCACCGATAAGTGCGCAATTGGCAAGCTTGC
The DNA here is from genome assembly GCF_001462175.1 of Psychrobacter sp. ENNN9_III. NCBI lineage: Bacteria > Pseudomonadati > Pseudomonadota > Gammaproteobacteria > Moraxellales > Moraxellaceae > Psychrobacter > Psychrobacter sp. ENNN9_III. The sequence continues at coordinate 3,857 of NZ_LNUO01000132.1, read as the reverse complement.
AACCATCACCGATGCCAGTGACCACAGTTGCCGCTACATCGACATCCAGCTTACCAGTCGCATAATAATCTAAAAAGAATAACGGCTCTGCACCGCATACTAATAAATCATTAACACACATGGCGACCAAATCAATACCAATAGTGTCATGACGGTTTAATTGTAATGCCAATTTAAGCTTGGTACCGACACCATCAGTACCAGAGACCAGTAACGGAGAAGTATACCCTGTCGGAATACGACATAACGCGCCGAAACCGCCTAGACCACCCACAACTTCAGGGCGAGTAGTGGCTTTTGCTACGGATTTGATTCGTTGAACCAACGCATCGCCTGCATCAATATCAACGCCGGCATCTTTGTAGCTTAAAGAAGGCTTGTCACTCATAGTCATCTCACAATTGGGGATAGATAATTGGAATCAATAATTGAAGTCGTTCATCAAAATGAATAGTTGCAGTCAGTATTACAGAATCTGAATGTAGTGCGCGCATTATACCCAAAAATAGACCATACTCGCAAAGCAACTTGCCAATATTTAGCCAAGATTCGCTATAAGTCGCAAATAAAAAGCTAAGACACAAAAAATGACTGCTTTTTTACTGTACTTTGCGATAATAAGACGCCTAAGTAACTATAAAATTAACGTACTAATGATGGCTGCTAAAGTAAAGTTATTTAATAAATGACATACTAAGATGTTAGTAACGTTATCATTTTAAATCAGATTAATTGTAGGATTGTCCTTAATGATAAACCAACCGATAGATCCATTTTTTCGGCGCTTATTTATCGTCGTTGCTATTGTCATAACCCTATTTTTGTTGTATTTAATGATACCGGTCATTATACCGTTCGTAATTGCTTTTATATTGGCGTATTTATTAAATCCATTGGTCAAACGTTTATCGAAGTATGTTAGACGCTGGATAGCAATCATCATTGTCTATGCCATATTGACGTTAAGTATGATACTGGTACTTTGGTGGATTGTGCCAACATTGTGGCATCAACTACAAGCTGCTTGGGAGTATCTACCTAAGATTTTGAGTTGGTATGATGAGGTTGTGCGCGAATGGTTTAGTGCCAATACTCGCTATCGCCTACCAGAGTTGGAGGCAAAAGGGTTGTCTGAGACATTGATGGACTATATGCAAACGCATTATAGGTTTTCGGACGCCAGTAGTTGGATGAGTCAAATAATCGCCTCAAGTATGAATTTTATTAATAGTGCTGGACTTATCGTGCTAGTCCCCATTTTAACCTTTTACTTTTTGTTTAATTGGGACAAACGTTTGCTTAGCTGGAAAGTCGCTATTCCTACTGCTTATTGCAAGACAGTCATCGAGATTGCTCAAGAGTGTGATCGGGCGTTGATGGCTTTTATCAAAGGTCAGTTACTGGTCATGGTACTATTAGGAATCATTTATGCTGTACAATTACAATTGATTGGGCTTGAGCTTGGTATAATCATTGGTATGGGCGCAGGCATCGCAAGCTTTGTCCCTTATTTAGGCTTTGGGCTTGGTTTTATTGCTGCTATTATCGCTTGTCTATTCCAGTTTGGTTTAAATTGGACTTATCTGTCTTTGATAGTGGGGGCATTTTTGGTAGGTCAAGCGGCAGAAGGTTATATTTTACAGCCCTTGTTGTTAGGGGATAAGATTGGCTTATCACCGCTTTGGGTAATATTTGCAGTATTGGCAGGGGCAAGTCTATTAGGGTTCGTCGGTATGTTGATTGCCTTGCCTGTATCCGCTGTACTCAATGTATTGTTTCATCATTTATATGATTATTACCGTTCTACTGATCTTTATAAAGGACGTAAGCAGTTAAACTTATTCGAAAAAAGATAAGTCATATAATATTGCAGCTTATAGCCTACATTGATAGCGCTGGTCAGATGGTAGCTCCTAGGTGAGTGGTTAATGTAGGTTAGTGAGTAAAAGAGTTGTCAGTCATTTTATAAATATGTTATATATAGGCGCAGTATTGACTATAGCAGTTGCTTGTTCATTACTCTTAAAAGAGATGTTCGCTAATAAGACGTTAGTCAAAAGAGTCATAGTCAATAGCAGCAAATTCATGTTACACAGTATTTAAGCCAGTTAAAAGAAAGTCGATTATCATGTTGTGTTTTCTTTTTTTTGTGCGATGCAAAACGAGTTGATGATTCATGGCAGAAGCACAGCTAAGTCTTAATTTGGACATTAAACACGATGCAAGTCTTAGTGACTTTGCAGGTCCAGGTTGGATGTCGATTATTGATGCAGTACGGCAACTACATGTCGGCCTGATAGGACAGCTGTACTTATTTGGTAGCCCTGCTACTGGCAAATCCCACCTACTATCGGCTATTTGTGAGTCGTTTATCGAGATGGACAAGACAGCAATTTGTTTGTCGCTTAATGAGTTGATTCACACTGATGTCCATGTGCTGTCATCTTTAGAAAACTTTGATCTTATCGCTATTGATGATTTGGAAGTACTAGAACATAGCAGTCAATGGCAAGAAGCACTATTTCATTTGATAAACCGTAGCCGAGAAGGGCAGCGTCAGTTGCTATTCGCTGCTAATAGGCCAGCCAGTGAGCTGCCATTTCAGCTAACTGACTTATTGACACGTTTAGCGCAAGCGCCTACTTTTAAAGTACCTAATGGTCATGAGTTAGCAGATCGTCAAGCACTACTTCAATCTATCTTGCGTAGGCGAGGTTGGCAGTTCGATCAGCGTATCATTGACCATTTGCTTACCGAAGGTCCGCATCGTATCGGGGCGATGATGGAAGTGCTAAATTATATTCAGCCAATGTTCTCTAATCTTGGACGTAGCAATATATCAAAAGCAGTCATAAGTGATGCGCTACGTACTATTGATGAGCAAACGCTTGCTGCCGAGCTTGCTGATATCGCACAAGAAGCCCATGAAGACAGTGAAGCGGCAAATAATGACAATCATACAATACCTTTAGATTTTTAGATGTCAAAACTCACTAAAGAAAGCTTATTAAAGATAGATAGCTTAACGCTATAATTGCTAATTTTCTCACCAAACTTTTTATCGTGGATAGGATGTCTTATGAAAATCTCTGCCTCTTTGCTCAAAAAAATGACCATTAGTACACTATTCGTCAGCATAGGTTCGGTATCTATGCTCTCACATGCAGCAGTCACTCTAAACGTTGATGATCATATCAAAGTAACGGCTATCAACGGGCAGGAAGTCAAACAAAGTGCATTCCAACCCTTAACGAAGACGTTTACTCTGCAGCCAGGCCAGCATGCTATCACTGCTAAATACGATCGTTTATATAAATTACCTCGAGATCAGCATGACTATCTGCGTTCAGGCAACATCAGCATAACAGCAGAGTTGGCAGACAATCAGACATACCGTTTGGCCATGCCCAATCAGCCAGAAGACTATGAAGCAGCTAAAGAATATGCTGAACGTCCAACGCTAGCTATACTAAATAATGACACAGTGGTTGCAAGTCAACAAAGCCTTGGCGGTAATAAAGGTGGGTTACTTTCAGGTATAGGACAGGCTCTAGGCGGCGTATTCGGTGGTAGTAGCAATGCTGAGCTACAGAATCAGCGCGCTATCGCTGCAATAGAACAGCCAAGTACACCACAAGTAGCGACCACTCAGCCTAGAGTGAACACTGGTACGGTAAGCTCTACAACTACAACACAGTCTATAGATACCCTTGATAGCTTTATGCAGATCTGGCTTAATGCCACACCTGCTGAGCGCGAGAAAATGCGTCAGTGGATTCAAAAATAGAGCATGATTTCTGTAAAATAACAGTTTTCGTAAGATAAGCGATAAAAAAAGCACCTAATGATAGGTGCTT
>NZ_LNUO01000131.1:0-7166 GCF_001462175.1 Psychrobacter sp. ENNN9_III | reverse complement strand
ACTGCATTGATATATGATGCAGTCTTTTTTACTTTGTGCGTTGAATATTAATGCCATTACCAGTGCTATGCGACGATAAAATGGAAGACGTATTGTTACGCAATCCAATCACGACATAGATTGATTTTCAAATGGAATAGTACTGTAATATTCGGGATTGGTTCTGATTGTACTAATGGAGGGTGTTGTGTCTGATAGCTGTGCAAAAGTGTTAGCGGATAAACAACTGACTATTGTCTTTATTGAAAGCGCGACCGCTGGATATTTATCGCATCGGTTCTCTGTGTGTCCGTATTCAGGCGATGTGTTAATGGGTGGACTGGTATGCTATGACGTCTCAATAAAAAAGAATGTATTGAATATATCCAGCCAGTTAATTGATGATTGTACTCCTGAATCATCAGAAGTCACGCAAGAGCTCGTCAATAAATCTAAAACGATGTTTGATGCAGACTTACATGTCGCTTGTACCGGACTGCTAAAAAAAGGAGGCTCTGAAACCGAAGAAAAGCCTGTTGGTACCTTTTTTTATTGTATTGGCTATAAGGATGAAGTATATGATTTTCGCAGCTTATGTGATGGGCCACCTGAGCAAAAACTACGCAGCATAAATAGCCTTATTTGTAAGAGCATTATTGATATTGTAAACAATCACTAATGACTAGTTCACGATTTTGTTATTAAGCGCTTTCGCCCAACCTTTTGAATGATAGCAACGGTTGCATACTTCATTTAGCGCTGAGATATGTTGCACATAGCCACAATGCATACAGGCATAAGGATGTCCATCTTCTATCACTTTCGCTACCTGAAACTCTTTAGGAAAAATAGGCAGTCCATACTGCGTTTCATCGTGTGGAAATAACAATACACTAAATTCACCATCTGTTTCGAGCAAGCCTACCTCTACTTGTCCTAGGTGACGCACGCCTTGTTGACGCATTTCAGTAAAAAATTCATCGTGCGACATTTTACCTTTTTCAACATCTTCAAGTATCAACAAACCATTTTCTACGATATAGGTAGGCTTACCTTCTAATAAAAGCTCAAAGAGCTTGTGCTTTGTAGTAAACCAAGTACAAAGTCTATAGAGAAGTAGGACGAGGCTCATGATGAGCGCTGCTTGAATAAGTGGCAAATCTTCAGTAAACATTGGGTCACCAGCGATAGAACCCAGTGCCAAAATCATAGTTAACTCAAAAATAGTGAGTTGACGAATACCGCGTTTGCCAGTACTTCGTAACAACAAAACAATCAAGCTAAACATGATTATAGTACGTATGGTTATTTCTACTGCAAAAGACCATGTTGTGTCATAAATAAAAATACTTATCCAGTCCATTTTGCTCTCCCTTTGTTTTTTAAACATTCATTTATTCAAATACGAGATAACTGCTTCTTAGATATGCTAGCGTAAGTTTGTTGTTAACTAAGTTTAAGTACTGTCAACCTTTAAAAAATTTTCACTACAGCTCGTATTCTACAGATACAAAAAAACCAGTGGTTAAACTGGAGATTTTTTATAACAAGCTGAATTTGGTTAACTCGTATTTAATCATATAGCATTTCTAAAGGTGTCTTAGAAAGTTTGATTCTACAACCAGTACTTTGTCTTTTAACAATCTACTATTAATATTAATAAACATATTTATTTAGGGTTTAACAATATACATTAGACTGTAAGTAGTGTTTAATAATTCACATTAATAGTAACTATGTCAGAATAGCTATCAGGCTTTACATCAGTATTTGGTACAGTTACGTATACAGTATGTGATTGCGCGGCGCCATTACCTTGACCTATGACACCATTGGTTAAGGTAGCATAGGTGTTACCATTGTTGCCCCATACTGCACCACCTCCATTTGATTGGAGTTGATAACGTACCACATCAACGTTGTCTCTGGTTCCTCTCAAGACTCCAACACCATTATTATTTACTACACCGTTGTACATAGAAGGAGCTAAACCAATGTTGTAGGATGTTTCATTGGTGCAGGTGACATTGATAAGATTAGACGCCGATCCTAAGATAGGTGTAGTGGTCGCAGTAACTCTACCAAGATCTAAAGCTCCCGTTGTAGTAACGGCACAGTGCGCATTAACAGAAGCCTTACTATTATACGGGAACTCATAGGTTGAAGCTGAGCTGTCTACGGCAATACAATTGGCTGGGGCACTTCTTCCCTCTGTTGAATTGACTGTCATAAACACTTGGTTCTGAAGCGTATAATTACCTGGAATAAGCTGGGGTTGTCCAGCAACAGTCTGAGCATATACCGTAATACTACCAGTCATAGTCGTGCTGTTACTTCCCGTCAACACCAGTTGGAGCGGTTCATCATCTGTAATTGGCTGTGTGAAGTTTGGATCGGAGAATAAATTGAAAGCTAATAATGAGTTACTTGGTCCGAGTAGTTCATAGTAGGGATGGTTGGAGTTTAAAGGTCCAAAAGTGTAGCAGATTCGTGCAGTTGAATCATGTCCCTCACTTCCTTTGCATTCATAATTAAGGGTTGCCGAAGTCGTAGCTGGGCTGGATAAAGGATCAACCACCCCAAAATTTAAACTGTTGATATTGTTCGCACTACCTGATCGGGTACAGCTAATGGGTCCAGAACCAATATCAGCGAATGTGGTTGCAGGTTTAGTTAAGAAAAAAATAACTAATACTATAAGTAATATGTAATACCGTTGAAGTCGTAACATTATTGTACCTTATGACAGACAAGAGGACCGATAAGCGGAATCTCGTCACTTTGCTTGGCGTAATGAAATTTCACTGTACAGATACCATCAGAAGGCGTAGTAACTTCCAGTATATTGTCCTCCCCTAAAGTGTCTAGATATACTTCTCCATCAAAACCTATCACTGACGTTGGCGCATCCTCATTAGATAGAATTTTTACTTGACTACCAAGCGCAATCGGTTGATACGCGCTGTCTGTTAAAATAATAGTTGCGGAGCGGACCGGTGCAATATCAAAGACTACCATGACTCCTGTGCGATCCATTGGCGCTGCTTCAATATTCACTTTATTGATACGCGTATCAGCAGGCAACTGCATAGGGTCAATACCAATTTTATTGTTTTGATAGGCATTAAGTGACGTTACTAGTAATAGTCCATGTTTGTTGGTAGTACCGACGGGGTTATTTTGTAACAGGACAGGCACGTTAGCGATATCCCCTGTAGATACTACAGCAAAACCATTATCAATTTGGCGAGCAGGGAATATACCACCGCCCATCATCACTAACGATCCTATACCACTGGCATAAGTAGCATACTGACTATCAATACTGCTGATTCCACCTTGTACCCGTCCGTATCGCCCAAGATAACTTAGCTCAGCCAACGCACTAACACTATTATAATTTTCTATATTTTTATCTAAAAGTGTAGCAGAGTTGGTAGCTGCGCTACGCCTTACCTGCGCGCGCCAGTCAATACCACCTGATCTTTTGACTGATTTTGAAATATCAGCAATCACGACATTATGCTCGTCTGTGTGTTGCATACTACTGCTTATCGACATATTGCGATCCAGAGATAAAGAGGCCCCAATGGAAATATTACTATTAGCAGAATGATTGAGATCATGATTGTAATTCATGTTTAGGCTCAAGCCTTTACCAAAGGCTTTAGACCAATAGGCACTAACGAATTTTGTAGACTCCATCTCAGCCTGGGTAGTCTGATTGTAACTTAGCCCAAAACTTCCTAGGGACGGTGAGCTATAGCCAGTTGAGATTTGCTCACTACGTCTTACAGGCGCAGCGCCATACTGTGAGCCTACATCACGGTACACTCCATGAGTACCCAATGCATTAAAACCCATACTAAATCTATTGTTATTCCAAGAATAATTGGTACTATATTGTATACCGTCCTCTCCCTGACTGTCGCTACTAGCTATCGAAGCAAACAAAATACCACCTGCGCGACCTAGTAGCCAAGTCCCACCAATACCTGCATTGCTAAGGCCATGAACCACCTCGGCATGGGCTTCTGCGGTAAAATTATTGCTTACTCCATAACGCAATGTACCACTGGCAGCAATAGTGTCACCATAATCAAAAGACTCAATCCCATAACTTTCACGAACTGCTCCAAGTTCTAGTGACCAGTCAAGTAATTCTGGTTGTAGCAAACGATGAGTATCATATAAAGAATAATTAAGAGTCGTGCTCTGACCTAGTGCATCTGTCACCACTAGTTGAGCAGTACCGGCTCCACTAATGCTGGGCGCAGTTTTTAGCTCAAAAGGACCTGCGGGTACTTGGCCGCTATAGTGTTCAAGACCATTGACATACAACTCTACCTCTGAAGGTAAGGTAGCTGACCCAAAAAATGACGGCAAAGGTGTGGTTGATCGATAGGGTTGTAGATCAAAATTGGTACCAATCTGCAGACCTCCCAAACGTGTAGAACGCGTCCAAGACAGTGCACCTGTGAGAATATCACCTGCACGAACTGTCAGTAACTTGTCAGGGAACGACTGACTCCAGCTCGTATCTAACCTTACCGTTTGACCTTTCCATTCACCGTCAAGACTGACACTATCAGCAGAACGATTGCCAGTAGTTAAAGCAGTAGAACTAACTACACCGTGAGCGTTAAACGCGCGCAATTCAGTATAAGCGCTTAGATTTTTGGCATTGTGATGGTTTTGAGTGGCATGAATATTATAGTTCAATAGAAGACCAGGTGATACGGTTGGTATCGGACGCTTGTTAGTCCGCGTATTACGTATAGTAGTATCTAAATTGAGCATATTAAGAGGTGCGATAAGCTCAAGCGATTGCTGACGCATGTCATAATCAATCTTGAGGTCAGGCAAACTCTTGAGTGGAATAGTATCGTTAACATCTTGTGGTAAGATAAAGCCCATTTGTTGTAGGACAGCAGTAGTTGCCCAAAGGCGGTCGTCATGGTAGACAAAGTGAATCAGACCCTTACTTGCGCCATTTAGCGTAACGTCCAAATACAGATCCAATCCAGAATTATCGTTAGGGTTATAGCGCTTCGTATCAGGCTGTACCAGTTTATTATCGTTACTATGTAAATCGTTGGTATTGGAAACTAAGGTATTCATAGGGGGTTTAGATGAAAAAGCAGTGTCTTTAACGACACTGCTAGCAGAGATACCTTCAGTTAGAACCGCAGCGTGGATAGTAGAAACTGCAATACTTTGTAAAAAAAGGATTTTAGCGAGCAGTATTATCCAATGTGACGTCGGGTGTCGTCTTTGTACCATTCAGTATAACCTTGAATGTACCCCCTGATATTAGAGCAGAGGATGATATTTTCAGTGTCCAATACATAGTTGCACCGGGTAACACATACCCTAGCAAACCTTGATGGAGATCTAGGCTATTGCCAGCTGTGTCAACAAAACTCAGACCAGACAGTTTTGCATGCCCATTACCAAGATTACTAACACGTATTTTGACCTGCTCGTTATTCGGCTGCGGATGCATACTCCACTGCAACTGCGGACTCGTCTTGTTGACCCCTAAGGGCTGCACAAACACTGGTAGTGAGTAGCTTAAAGCGAACTGTAGGCCACTCGTTTGTTCTGGTAATTTGACTGGTATCTCATTAATCAAAATCCGATAAGAACCCTCTACAGCATCTGTACCTTGTGGCGGTGCTTTGGCACGGATAATACGCACCAACTGCTGCTCACCTGGTTTTAGCTCTGTCATAGGTGGACTCGCTAATAACTCTCGCGAAGGAATGAGTTGATCACCTGTATCGTCTTGCATCCATCGATGTATCCGCACTTGTGCGTTTATCACATGATTACTAGAGTTACTTAGTGTCAAACCACTAGCATTCTCTCGAGCTTGTAAGCTTAAAGAGATAGGAGAGACTTGAAGACCAGCTGCCATTGCCATACCAGAATAAAGTATAGCTCCTACAAACAGAGTTGGGCGTACTATACGACATAACCGAAGAGCTAACATAGTATTAATAAGCTACTGATACGTTAATAGTGTCACTGTAAACACCAGGTTTCACGTCAGCGTCATCAGTCACTGTTAGATATATAGTGTTAGTAATACCAGTCTTATATTCAGTTGCCGCAGTAGTAGTAAGTGTATTACCAGTACCTCCCCAGGCAGCGCCTTCAGCTGAGCCAGAAGTCAACTTATAAGCAATTAGTTCTCCTGCAAGTTCTGAATTTCCTAAATTACCAGTACCATTGACGCTTTTAGTTGATGATGGTATTAAGCTAATAGTAGCAGAGTTACCTTTGGAGCAATTTACAGTTAAATCAGTAGATTGTGTTACTGCTGCAGTCGCTTGGCCTGCTTGAGTATTATTAAGTTTAACAGCTAGAGGTGCTGCACTTATAGTACATATAGACTCAACCTCCATATTAACGTCAAAGCTACTGGTTGCAGGGCTGGAAGCAGCATTCGCACTAGTAACAGCAGCTACGCTACCGAATAGAAATAAGGTCGCGGTTTTAGCAAATTTCTTAAATTGCATGGTAAATCTCCAGATATCATAAATTTCGTGGTATAAAAATAATATATAAAAGCAAATAATTGTTTATTTATTTCATTTGCAATCGTAATTTACTCATTACCTTACTGTAACCTTATAGTACAATTAATATACTTTAAAAGTACGAATAACATATATTTAGTTTAATAAATATACAAAAAAGCATTATATCTTGCTATTTGTGTCTATATTGTAATGTAATCTGTGTACACTTGCATACTAAAATTTTCAGTTATTATTCGTCTTTTGTTTATAGTAGATTATTAGCATGATTAATATCATAAATGATGACCAGAAAACAATTTGAATATATTTTTGATAATAATACCCCTCATATACCCTTTATCTTTTATATATAACTAAACCGATGCACCTGAAATTTGAATTCGCTGAGAAAACTGCAAAGATAAATTTGTAGGTTAATTGCTTGTTTAGGTTTTTGCCATGAGTAAGAAAATAAAATGTTGTAAAAAGGAGTTTTTAATGGGATTTGCAGGTAGCGATATTAATGTAAGGAGTGCTGTTGTATAACTAAGGTATGCAGTACAAAGTATTATTTAACTTTTTAGATGTCTTAAAGATAAGTAAATTTTCATTATCATAGAGTGTCACGAAAGAACTTTCCGCCACAGCCCATATTTTACA
>NZ_LNUO01000130.1:0-15512 GCF_001462175.1 Psychrobacter sp. ENNN9_III | reverse complement strand
AAGGGGGGTTTTTTTTTTCATTTTAAACCTTCTGAAAAAACGGATTTTTCTCAAGCCAGAAGGCCGCTCATATTACCTGAGCCAGATTTGTCCACTCTAAATGCTCAAGATAGTACGACTGGCTATTCAGGAGACATTTTGGCTTCGCATCTACATAATGGTCATATCAATATCAAAAATGCTGACCGTAATTGGAAAAAGATGAATTCAGAATTTGTTCAACGGCTGTTGACTGTGTATAAGGTAATGAGCGATCAGTATGGCTATGATATGGTGCTTTTAGAAGGCTATCGTAGCCCTGCAAGGCAGGCAAGATTGCTTAAAAAAGGCACTCATGTGACCAAGGCGGGCTCCTATAAAAGTTACCATCAGTTTGGTCTTGCAGGAGACAGCGCCTTTATTAAAAATGGTAAGATTGTGATCACTGAAAAGGATCCTTGGGCGATGCGAGGCTATAAACTATATGGTAAAGTGGCAAAATCTGCTGGACTTGTGTGGGGAGGAGACTGGCGAATGATGGATCTTGGGCATGTTGAACTACGCAAAAAAGGGGTACTTGGTCGCCCAGAAATGGCGGAAATTTTGACCAGTCAATAATAACTATAGTATTTCAAGGTAAATTGAAAATATGAACAGATGTAAGATAATATCCATAGCATCGATGACAGCTGGTTGTTTGTTAAGCGGGACGCTAACAGGATGTAGCACTGATAAGTTGAGCAAATCCAATAACAATGTCTCTGCGCTGGCAGGCGAGTCTACTATTGCTGATAATATAAAAAGCATCATCAGTAATGGCAAAAACAGTGACAATGACGATCTGCAAAACTTAAAAGCTCAGTTAGAAAAACAGCAACAGCAGATTGAAAACATGAATACCGAGCAGCAGGCTTTGCAAGAGCAACTAAGACGACAAAAATTCACATTAAATATTAAACCGACGGTCAATGCTAATGCTGGACGTACAAACCAAGGCACTGCGAGTATCGCTTATATTGCGTTTTTGGAAGAAGAAAGCCAGTTTACTGAAGTTGAGGAGCTGGCTGCTAAAGAAGTCAGTGTTATCCCTAATCGCGAGACCAGTCTAACTTTAAATATTCCGCAGGATGCACGCTTTATGGCGGTTAAAGTGGGACTTAGATACACCAAAAAACGCTCACAGCTTCTCATTCCGCTTAATAGTCTCAATTTTGATAAGCCACTGGCGCTTCATATAGGCGCATGTGATGTGAGTATAGCGGAGGGTATCAGCCCAGAGCTTGCGCCTACATTTTCGACCAAACTTAAATATTATCAGCAGCCATTAGTCAGCTGTTTGTAGGAGATTGTCTTGAGTAAACACAGAGTACTATGGGGAGAGGGGCTGTTTTTAAGACCTCAGCATTTTCAAATACAAGACACGTATCATAACTCACAGCGCGCCCTGAGTATGATGCTGATGCAACCGTATGCTTACGGAGTATCCGATGTTCAGATAGATAAACAGCTTTTAGAAAGTAACTTATTAAGCTTTCAAAGTATTTACGCTGTATTGCCAGATAGCACAATATATCAGGCACCCCGTATAGATGCATTACCCAAAGGTGTTGCGCTAGATAGTCAAGATCATGGTGATGAGGTCTTTGTGTTTTTAAGTTTAGAGATTGTCCATAATGGTGGCAGTAACATACAAGCAGACCATAATGATAATCCAGCACGCTATGTCAGGGGAGCTATTGAAGCAAAAGATTTATATAGTCAGGCAGCTGAAGCAGTCATTGATGTTATCAAGCTATCACCAAGCCTGCAATTGAGCCATTCCGCGCAAGCGCCCAGTCGAGATACCCTGTCGTTGTTAGTTGCCAAACTGGTGCGCACAACCCAAGGCATCTACCAAGTAGATGAAGATTATATCGTCCCTAGTGTGCATATTAAGAGTAACCCTGCGCTCGTGGGTCAAGTCTATCGTTTGATGACCATGATCAATACCAAATCGACTTCGTTATATGACCATCATCGCCAGTCTAATAATGATTTACTAGAATTTCGCTCATCAGATATCGCATCTTTTTGGCTATTGCATACGCTCAATACCGCATACTCTCAGCTAAATCACTTATATAATAACGCTAAATTGCATCCAGAACGTCTGTATGAGGCGCTATTAAATGTGGCCAGCCAGTTGGCTACTTTTAGCTCATTATATAAAGTAGGCGATTTGCCTTCTTATCATCATGACAATGCTAATGAGTCGTTTAATAGCATCATCTCAATCATTCGTGAGCTACTCAACACCGTGATCGCGAGTAACTTCATCTCAATCCCATTACGTCAAAACAAATCGTCTTACTATACAGGGGAGCTGAGCGGCGACAAAATCACACGCAGCTCACAGCTATATCTGTCTATTAGCTCCTCACTGCCGATGCATGAATTAATCGATATCGTACCACGCCGCTTTAAGGTCGCGACCCCTGATTCGGTAGAGAAGCGTGTCTTATCAGCGCTGCCCGGTTCACCTATCTCACATGTGACTCAAGTACCGAGTGCGATACCTGTGCGGCCAGGATTTAGTTACTTCACCATTGAGCCTGTAGGTGAGCTGTATGATGAGATGATAAAGTCTGAATCCATCTGTATCTATGTGCCAAACGGTTTTGATGATTTAAAAATAGAGCTAATGGCTATCGTACAGTAGTGAATTCTAGAAGCTACTATCGAGCAGCGTTATAAATCGCTACTTGTGTATACACGTTAGTTGATTGCTGTCGTTAAGTAATATCTCCAAAACCAGTATTTTCAAAAATTAAGCATTAGGAACGATCATGTCAGGGAATAATTCAATTGGTTCTGCGCCCTCATTGTTAGATTCAGGTGAGGTGGCATCAAAGGTCTCAGCAATCGGTCTTGATAAACGCATCAGCAGCCAATCGCTGGTTGATATCATGTATGACGGCTTTTATTTAGTGTTCTTACTACGCAACCACTACTTTAGTACCGAACCACATAAGTTTCGTCAAAAGATATACGACTTCCTAGATAAATTTGAGATAAATGCACGCAAAAAAGGCTTTTTATCAGAAGATATTCATGAAGCTAAGTACGCTTACTGTGCGCTGATTGATGAAACCATCATGACCTCGCAGGAGCCAGAATTTCAAACGCTAAAAGACGCATGGGAGATGAACCCTTTGCAATTGGATTTGTTTGGTTCACAAATTGCGGGCAATGAATTTTTTGAGCGCTTAGATGGCTTACGTGAACAAGGCGAGAAGCGTTTAGCTGCACTAGAAGTCTATCACTATGCAATGCTGCTTGGTTTTCAGGGCAAGTACCGTCTTGAAGCACCGGAAAAGATTCGCTATCTCATCTCGCGTTTAGGCGATGAAATTGAACATCTTCGCGGGAATAAAAACGAATTTTCACCATTTTGGGCGATTCCTGATCAGATTAAGCATACTCTCACTAGCGAAACACCGCTATGGGTTATTCTTGCGGTAATGGCTGTATTATTGACAGTCATATTTGCAACCATGTGGCAATTTACTAATAGCTTCTCTGACAATCAGCTTTCCGCCTATGACAATGTGATTCAAGAAAACAAAGAGCAAGCACATATTTCGATCTTCTTACCGTAAATAGTATTAAGCAAGCTATTAAGCCTATAAAGTTCATGCTTAAGTTATTTTAATGTTTAAAAAGCCATTCCATTTGTGTAGTGGGGTGGCTTTTTTATTACATAAATTTATTGCCTGAAAGTTGACGTATTATATAGCTATTAATAACACTCATCTCTGTCGTTCATAGGTCGTCATTGTTACTTTTTAACTTCATCAAGCCATATCTGTTATAGTTAATTATAGTACTATTAGTAACTACAATTTGCTCAATCACCATAACCAATACCACCATAATAATTATTAAAAAATAGGGCTTACAAAGATGGATACCTTAAATATCCTATACTTAGTAGGGGCGTTGTTGATTTTTGCCAGTATCATGGCGAGTACCCTATCGGCGCGCTTAGGCGTTCCGTTGTTACTGCTGTTTTTAGCAGTAGGCATGTTAGCGGGCGAGCAAGGCATCTTAGGAATTGAGTTTTCACAGTATAATATTGCCAACTTCGTCGGGCAGGCTGCTTTAGCTTGTATCCTGCTAGACGGTGGGTTACGTACCTCTTTTAAATCATTTCGAGTCGGTCTAAAGCCTGCGGTTACTCTAGCGACTTGGGGCGTACTTGCAACAGTCATGGTGCTTGGGGTCTTCGTCACTTGGTTGCTCGATGTGGATTGGCGCTTTGGTTTGCTAATGGCAGCGATCGTTGGCTCGACCGATGCGGCAGCAGTGTTTTCTCTATTACGTAATGGCGGGGTCAAGCTAAACGACCGCGTTCAAGCCACGCTCGAATTAGAGTCCGGTGCTAATGACCCTTTGGCTATTTTATTGGTTACAGGTCTAATCGCTCTAAATGTAGATCCTGCTGGGCAGACGGTATTTGGATTTTTAGGCTTACTATTACAGCAGTTAAGCTTTGGCTTGGGAATGGGCTTGCTCTTCGGTTATTTACTATCGAGGCTGTTACCTAAGGTTCATTTAGCGGAAGGTATGTATGCAATTTTGATACTGTCTGCTGGCTTATCGGTCTTTGCAGCTACCAATTTGATGGGTGGTAGTGGATTTTTGGCCGTCTATCTTACTGGTGTGCTAATTGGCAACCATAAGGTGCGCTCAACTGAGCATGTCATGCGAGTGATGGATAGCTTTGCATGGTTATCACAAGCGGTGCTTTTCGTCGTTTTAGGTCTGTTAGTCACACCGTCTAACGTTATCAACGTTTGGCATTATTCAGTGGCAATTGCCGCCTTTATGATTTTGGTTGCCCGTCCCATCGCCGTCTATACCAGTGTGAAGCCTTTTAAGTTTAAAGACAGGGAGATTGGTTTTATCTCTTGGGTCGGTTTACGCGGTGCTGTCCCTATTACTCTTGCCATTTTGCCAGTCATGGCGGGGATAGATGGCGCCTTTATGTTGTTCGATATAGCGTTTGGGGTGGTGGTCTTATCGTTGATTTTGCAAGGAACGACCATTCCTATGATGGCAAATTTATTTAAGGTGCGTATTCCGACCAATAAAGATCCAAAAGAGGAGCATGAAGTCTGGGTATCGGACAAAGCAAGTATCACCTTGTACGAGTTTGAAGTTCAATCAGGAGCGTTTGCTATCGGTCGTCATCCTAAAAGTATCTCCAATCGGGTAAGTCCTGATGAAATTAGTATTTTTGCACTGGTGCGCGGACAACAAATCGTCATTGTCGATGAAAACACCAAGTTAAAATTTGGTGATAGCGTCTGGTACGCCATGAGGGGCAACCATGCCAGTAAAATTGCTAAGATTTTTAATGACACGACGTTAGATCGTAAAGCCATCGATGATTTCTACGGAGATTGGTTATTATCACCCAGTGTAAAGCTTGGAGATTTACCGTTTTTTACCGGTGTTATGGCGTCCGAAACGCTATCAGACAAACTTAAGTCTAAAGGGGAAGATTCATCAGTAGATATGTGGCAGCAGACTGTGGCCGAGTATGTTAAACAAAGCTTGGACACGGCTCCAGTATCGGGTGATACCGTCTCGATAAACGACGAATGGTCGTTGGTTATTAAGGAAGTCGATGACAAAGGAGCGCTGAGAACCATTGGCTTAAAACATCAAGAGTTGCCCACGGTGGTCTAAAAAAATTAAGTTATGAGTCAGACCACAAAAAATTAAGCCAAGCCTGTTAAAGGGTAATGGTCCTGAATATAGGCAATACATAATTCATAAAAGGCTTGTGCAGGTGGAGAGATGGTTTTATCGGCTAGCTTAAAAATACCGATTTGCCGATCCAAAGCTGGCTCCAGTAAGTCAAGCCACACAAGCTCTGGCTCGTTCGACGGAAAAGCAAGCTTGGGCAAAGTCGTGATGCCCAAATCATTGCGCAATAATGAAAATAAAGAAGTAATGTTTTCGACCGTGTAGCGCGCATTGCGATTGAGCACCTCAGCTGGCGTGTTTTCAAGTAGCCGACAAGTGCCATTATAGATAAAGGGCTGCGCGACTAATTGTTGCCATTTAAGCCCTTTTTTTCGTGGTCGCTTTTGCGGCTTTTCTGATTGACTTTTCAACTGATTTAATAAGTTACTTTTTAAGCATACCACGCCAATTGGGTCTGATATAAGCGGGGTAAAGTCGATATCTGCCTGATCCATACTGGTACAGTTGCCTAATGCCAAGTCTACTTCTCCTGCCAATAATCGATTGGCCACACCAACCGCATTATCATCTATCAATACAATCTCGATATCAGGATACTTTTTGGAGTATTCGACCAACACGTTGGGCAATAGCTTGGTGACCAGCGATGGCACGCTGGCGATTCTTATTTTGCCTTTATCGCCTCCTGCCGCCGCTTTTAGATCTTCTTCTAGTGCTTGATAAGTATTAAGAAACTGCTCAATCTTTGGTAAACAGCTCTCGCCAAAAGAGGTGAGCGTGGCCTTATTACCACTTTCAAATAAACGCTGACCGAGCGTTTTTTCTAGCTCTTTGATGGACGCTGATAGCGCTGCTTGCGTGCGATTGGCGCGTTCAGCTGCGGCGCGAAAGCCGCCTTCTTCTACCACAAATAAAAAATGCCGTAATTGCTGTATTTTCATATTCTTTATTGCCCACATTTATTTATAAATAACATAAGCACCATGATAGATTAAATCTATCAATATTAATATTTAATTAGTTAGATTTGTCATTATTAAAAAGGTAGCATGGATGCAACATAGCAATACAGGCTATCAAGTAAACAGCTGATGCCGCCATTTATCTAAGGAAGAACACCGCATGACGACTCAAACCACTAAGCAGCCCGTTAAGACCTCACTTTACGCTTCCAAATCTCCGTTAGAGTGGGCGATTACTAATAATGGCACGCTGTATACCGCCCAGATTCCTATCGATGAAAATGGTGAAGTGGTCGCAGGTGGTATTGAGGCGCAAACTCGGCAAACGCTAGACAACCTAAAACATACTTTAGAATCTGCAGGCGTTGGCATGGATTCGGTATTGCAGGTGCTGATCTATGTGACCGACCGCGAGTATCTCAAAACTGTCAATCAAGTGTATGCTGAATATTTCGAAGCACCATATCCAAACAGAGCTGCTCTTGTTATCTCAGGGCTTGCTCGTGAAGAGATGCTGGTAGAGCTGGTCGTTTATGCTGCTGTGCCTTAAGTTTTGAATAAATTTCTATTCATAAATATATTTATTTTAAAATAAAACAAATACGGTTGTTAAACGTGCTACTGGTATAAATTTTCCTCGCTTGCTGTGCGCTTTGCACTCCAGAGGCTTCACAACCTATACTTAAAAAGAAAGCATCCCAGTAGCACTATTTTCTTCAAAGTAAATCAATTATATAGATAGGTTTCATTTCATATTTTTTATTTACCAGGTTTTTTAATCGTTTTACTAAGGATGTTCTTATGTCAGCCCAAACCACCCAACAAGTATTGCAACAAGACCCAACCAAGTCACTTTATATCAATGGTGAATGGCAAGCGGGCGCTGTTACCATTGCCAATATTAACCCATCTGATACCAGCGAAACCATTGGTGAGTTCGCGCAAGCCAGTCAGGATCAAGTAAAAGACGCCATCGCCGCTGCGCGCCAAGCACAGCCTAAATGGGAAGCGACGCCACTTGAAAAGAAGCAGTCTATCTTGCAAGCGATTGGTGATGAGATGATTGCCCGTTGTGATGAGCTAGGTACTTTGTTGTCACGTGAAGAAGGTAAGCCATTTGCGGAAGGCCGCGGTGAGATTTATCGCGCTGGGCAGTTCTTTCATTATTATGCCGCTGAAGTCTTACGTCAAATGGGCGACCTTGCTGACTCAGTACGCCCCGGTGTCAAAGTGGAAGTCACGCGTGAAGCGGTGGGTGTGGTTGCAATTATCTCGCCTTGGAACTTCCCAACGGCTACTGCGGTATGGAAAATCGCCCCCGCTTTAGCTTTTGGTAATAGTGTGATTTGGAAGCCTGCCAATTTAACGCCTGCCAGTGCGGTGGCAATGGCTGACATTATTCATCGTCAAGGTCTGCCTGAGGGCACGTTTAACCTGCTATTGGGTGGCGGCTCTAGCGTCGGTGATGCGCTTATCCATTCTACAGAGATCGATGCGGTCAGCTTTACGGGCTCTGTACCCACAGGTCGCAAAGTTGCTGCTGCGACGGCACCGAACTTTATCCGCTGCCAGCTGGAGATGGGCAGTAAAAATGCGTTGGTTATCGCTGATGATGCCGATTTGCAGGTTGCTATTGATACAGCAGTTGCTGGCGCGTTTGGTGGTTCAGGACAAAAATGTACCGCTTCGTCGCGTTTGATTGTTATGGACAGTATCCATGATGCCTTCGTCGAAGGTGTGGTTGCCAAAATGAAAACGCTAAAAGTCGGTCATGCGCTGGACGACGGTATCTTTATGGGACCTGTGGTCGATGACAAACAACTGGCGTCAAACATGGATTGGATCGAAAAAGCCAAGCAAGCGGGCGCAAATTTAGCCTTCGGTGGTGAGCGGTTAGAGATGCCACATGATGGCTACTATATGTCGCCAACCTTGTTTACCGAGACTGACAACAGTTGGGATATTAACCAAGAAGAAGTGTTTGCCCCGCTGGCTTGTGTCTTGCGTGTCAAGAATTTAGAAGAAGCGATTGCGATGACCAATGATACGCGCTTTGGTCTGACGGGCGGCATCATCACCCAAAGTCTGCGTAATAGTGCGATGTTTAAAGAGCAAGTACAAGCGGGCTGTGTCATGGTAAATCTAGCGACTGCTGGTACCGATTACCATGTGCCGTTTGGTGGCCGTAAAGAGTCGAGCTTTGGCCCGCGTGAGCAAGGTCAATATGCCAAAGAGTTTTATACCATCGTCAAGACCGCTTATCAAAAAGCGTACTAGTTTTTGATAAAAAGTAGAGGCGTGTTTTGCGTAGGGTGGGTTAGTTTTTCAAACTCTTGCAAAGAGTGCCGACAAAACGTAACCCGCCACTTTAAATATAAATTGTTAAATATCGGTGGGTTACGCTACCGCTAACCCACCCTACGCAAATCTTAAGCTAGAAGCCAGCTCATAAAATTAAGAAAGCATAAAAAAGGGAATGGATATGTATCAAGATCATATCGTTATTGACGGATTACAGTATAGCCATTGGGATCGCGACTACTTCAAGATGCTAAAAGATAGTGGTATCAATGCGGTACATGCTACCTTGGTCTATCATGAAGATGCGCGTCAGACTATGACCCGCTTTGCTGAGTGGCACGCACGTTTTGAGCAAAACAGTGATTTGATTATACCTGTTTATTCAGTCAGTGACATCAAAACTGCAAAAGAGCAGGGTAAGGTCGGTATCTTTTTTGGGGCGCAAAACTGCTCACCCATCGATGATGAAATTGGCCTGATTAGCGTTATGCGCCGCTTGGGTCTCTTGATTATGCAACTGACTTACAACAACCAAAGCTTACTTGCGACTGGCTGTTATGAGCAGAACGATAGCGGCGTTACGCGCTTTGGTCAGCAAGCTATCGAAGAGATGAATCGAGTCGGTATGATTATAGATATGTCGCACAGCGCTGAGCAGTCTACGCTTGAGGCGATAGAAGTCTCCTCGCGTCCGATATGTATCAGTCATGCCAATCCGACTACCGCGCACGATGCCCTGCGTAATAAATCAGATACGGTCATTAGCGCCTTAACCAAAGCGGGCGGGCTATTGGGCTTTAGTTTATATCCGTTCCATTTGCCGAATGGTAGTGATTGTACGCTTGATGACTTTTGCACCATGATTGCCAATTGTGCTGATAAATACGGTGTCGAGCATTTAGCGATTGGTAGTGACTTATGTCTCAATCAACCACAAGCAGTGCTCGAGTGGATGCGTAATGGTCGCTGGTCAAAAGCAATGGATTATGGTGAAGGTAATGCCAACAACTCAGGTTGGCCGGATACTCTGCCGTGGTTCGCTGGCAAAGATGGTATGGAAAATATCTATAACGGTCTGCTTACGCATGGCTTTAATGAGACTGACGCTGGCAAAATCATCGGGCAAAACTGGTTTGACTTTTTAGAGCAAGGCTTAAAGCCTTTGGCTTAAAGAGTAAGGCTCTAAAGCTAATTTTTAAAGGCTCGTTTTTTAGAGGTTCATTGTTTAAATCTGAACTTTGCAAGTTAACACTCCAAAGCGCTTGTTTAAATCTGAACTTTGCAAGTTAACACTCCAAAGCGCTATAAAACGACGTTCGTTTTATAGCGTTAAACCTCTTTCATTTTTATAGTGGATTGACTATAAACCTCTTTCATTTTTATAGTGGATTGACTATATACCCCTGATTTAAACCATGTAACGTTAGCATATGGAGCCACACTATGGCCGATTTAAAAGGATTTAACAGCGATGAGCAAGGACGCTCAGACGTTAACCAAACAGCAGGCACCTTGACCCATGTAGAGGGGCCGACCGATACCTTAGGTCTTAAAAACCCAGCGTTTTGGTACAGTGGCGGTTTTATTACTCTTTTTGTTTTGATGGCTATCTTTGCCGAGGCGCAATTAGCAGAGATCGTCAATGCCAGCTTTGCCTGGTCGGTTAATATATTTGGCCCCTTTTGGCAGATACTGCTACTAGCTACCTTTGTGATTGCTTTGGCTGTGGGCGCTGGTCGTACGGGACGGGTCATTTTGGGTAATCTGCCTGTGCCAGAGATAGACAGCTTTAAGTGGATGGCCATCTTGTTTTGTACGCTACTTGCTGGCGGGGGTGTGTTTTGGGCAGCCGCTGAGCCTATTGCGCATTATGTTACAGCGCCGCCTTTATATGGTGAGTCTGAGAACTTACAACAACGCGCGTTCAATGCCCTGTCACAATCTTTTATGCATTGGGGCTTTTTAGCATGGTCGATCGTCGGTAGCTTAACGGCTATTGTAGTGATGCATCTGCACTATGACAAAGGCTTACCGCTTAAGCCGCGCACCTTGCTGTATCCCGTATTTGGTGAGCGCGTGCTTACCGGTCAAGCTGGCGCCATTATTGATGCTTGTTGTATCGTTGCAGTCGCGGCAGGTACCATCGGTCCGATTGGATTTTTGGGATTGCAAACCAGTTATGCACTCAATGAGCTATTTGGTATTCCTGATACCTTTATCACGCAGCTGATGATCATTGTGTTTGCGATTGCGCTTTATACCATCTCAGCGATTAGTGGTTTGACGCGCGGGATGCAATTGCTCAGTCGTTTTAACGTTACACTGGCCTTTGCGCTGATGGTGTTTATTTTAATCTTTGGGCCGACCAACTTTATCGTGAATGGCTATATTCAAGGTGTCGGTAGTTTGGTTGATAACTTTATCCCAATGGCCACGTACCGTGGTGATGAAGGCTGGCTGAGCTGGTGGACGGTGTTCTTTTGGGGTTGGTTTTTGGGCTATGGCCCGATGATGGCTATCTTTATTGCTCGTATTTCACGTGGCCGTACTATTCGAGAGTTGATTACTACGGTTTGTATTATTGCGCCGCTCGTCACCTGCTTTTGGTTCACCATTGTTGGCGGCTCGGGACTGGCGTTTGAGATTGCCAATCCTGGCAGTGTGAGCACCGCCTTTGAAGGCTTTAATTTGCCAGGTGCGCTATTAGCGGTCACGCAGCAGCTACCATTTCCTTTGATTACCTCGATACTGTTTTTAATTTTGACCACGATTTTTATCGTGACGACAGGGGATTCGATGACCTATACCATCAGTGTGGTCATTAGTGGCGAGCGTGAGCCAAACGCTATGATTCGTACCTTTTGGGGCATTATGATGGGTGTGACTGCCATTGTCTTAATCTCCTTGGGAGCAGGCGGTGTGAGTGCTTTGCAGTCATTTATTGTGATTACTGCGGTCCCGGTGTCCTTTGTCTTATTGCCGTCACTATGGAATGGACCACAGATTGCCCAGAAAATGGCACACGACCAAGACTTATACCGTCCTAACAAGGTTGCGGTTAATCATCGCATTAACGAGGAGAAGCTCGCTAAACAAAAGATTATTGAAGAGAAGTAAATCATCAGTCAATTATCATAAACGATGTGTTATGTATAACATGTTGATTATGATAGTGATTTATTTAAAGTATTAAAATGGTTGTTTTTTAAATGGCTTTGATTAAAAGCACCTCGTTAAAACGGTTAGCCAGTTAACTGGACTGACATATTTTGTAAGGTAGTGGCATTATGAATTTGGTTCACGCAAGCAATGAGAGCATTGACGTAGCGACACTGTCTTTACGCAGTCCTGATGTGGTCATGAATGCTGAGCGGCTGGGCGCCATGCACCAGACGCGTATCAGCTTTGTGCGCACATTACTGCGTAAAATTGATAGAGAAAAATGGACGCTGAGCACGCATCTTTGGGACTTAGATGACAATGGTTATGGACAAGTGATCTACCGTCTGCAAACCCCAGAGCATACTTATCATTTGGTGGTGTTTTGCAATGAGTTGGCAGATGACGAGCGCAATGATCGAGTGATCGCCCAAAAATGGGACGTCACCTTTGGTCTGGTGTTTGGGGAGATCGGTCAGGAGCTGCTCGATAATCTCAAAGCCAATGTGCCGCTGCAAGAAGCGGGTCGCAACTCCAACATGGTGATGGTACTGGCGCGAGCGAATAAAAGTGTACGCGTCTTTGATCATATTGTGAGCGCTTTAGCTGATGGTCAGCAGCCAGACCTTGAGGTACTAGCACAAGTTGGCTATATCTTGCGTACCACGGCAGTCTATGGCAATGGCAAATTTGGTATTTATGATTTTAAGCCATTAGATCATAGCGAAGACTTTAATCAGTCGTTTCGCGCGCAGATGTGTGCCGTTTACTTGCTACGCGAATTTAGCCTTGATTGGGTTGATTTTTTGGCAAAGAAAAAGGGCGGCAACAAAGCAGTCGCACTGCATCCAGAGATTAAGCGCTATCTTGGTATTGGCAATGCGACGGGTCTGGGTATGGCACCGTATCTGATCAATCACCCTTGTATCGTTGATCAGTGGCTCACCACGCGTGAAGAAGCGGTGCAAGCGACCTTGGTCTGTGATATTGAGTCAGAAAAGGTGGCGTATTTTTCCAGCTTGCTTGCGCGTGCGATTCAGCATTTTACCGAAATCGTTACCATCAATGAGCATCAAGCCACATTAAACGAAGCTGTCGTTACAGAGTTGAGTGCGTTACAAAGTGAGCTTATGACCACGATTGAAAGTTACAAAACATGGGCGGAGTTCCTGCAAGCTCACGACCTCTTAAGTTTTGAGAGTCAAGAAGTTATTATCTCTTGCTTAATGGAGCTATACCCTGAGCGTGTGGATTCGTTCCAAGAAAAAGTCAACGCCGATGAAAACTTATCATTACCGAAAGGTAAGGTGATTCAAGATTTGCTTGATGTATTAGAGTCACGTTATCAATGGGCGATTACAATTGATTTTGATGAGCCTGATAATCGCTATTGGTTTTGGTATCGCTCAGTGGATAAAGAAGAGCCACGCATGGGCGTACGCGGTCAAGAGCCAGGTGATGATCGAGAGCTGTCATTAGACATCGCACGGCAAGCAAAAAATCTGTACTTGGCATTACAGCAAGCCGATCCACAGCAGCTCATATCTGAGTTTATGTTGAGCAAACCTAAGTATCGCTCTATCGCTCGCCGCGTATGGACCATGGGACATAAAAAAATGGGTGATATTCAGATGAATGTCTTACATAAGCATACGCCGCCCATGCATCTGCTACGCTGTAAACTATCTATGTTTGGCGCGACCAAGTTCGATCCGAGATCTGATCGCTGGGTGCGAATCACTTTGTTCCAAGGTGCGCCTTTATTTAGCGAAGTACATAGTGATGAATGGCTGTTTCCTTTATTACCTAACTTGTCTACAAAGGATTCATCTACAGAAAATTCGTCTACCCAAAAACTGCCCGCACAAGACTCAACCGTTACTAAGGAGGTTTAAGACATGATTGTATCGCACAATGAAATCGTGGCAATGGTGTATAAAGCCTTTACTGGGATGCACCGAGAAGTAGGCGAAGCTGATGTCATTGCCTCTATGGTGGCTGAGCTTGAGATGGCAGGACTGGACGGTGTACGACATTTTAATAATGCCACCCCTTTTATTTTGTCTGAACAAGATGCGCCCATTGATATTGTCCATCAAGAAGCGGGCGCCATTCGCTTTGATTTGCATAACAGCAGTTTGATTTGTCATTTGCCTGCCATCATGGACTATGCCCTAGAAAAGATGGGCGATTTGGATCATTTTCAGATTTATATAATGAACTGCCACAATCGCTGGCTGGCATATAGTGAGCTGGTCAAGCTCGCTGATAATGGCATTGCCTGTCTGGCGAAATGGGATAATGGCACGGTACCCAAGCATACTTTGTTTACCTTGAACCAAGGCTTTGTCTATCCTGATCTGTACTTTTTTAATGAACCACAAGACAATTATAATACTAATGATATGATCATTGAGCTGGCGACTGCTAACTTCGATATCGAACAAGAAATCGAACACTTTGACCATAAAATATCGACGGATGAATTGTACGCCAACCATCAGCGCTCATGGAAAGAGGGTATCCATATCGATGATGAGCAGTGGGCGATACTCAAAAAAACAGCGGCCGCTATATTGGTAGAAAATAGCGAAGTATCGAGCAAAGGCGCGGGCGGGGTGTAAATCTGACTGATCTTTATACTTTAAATAATTTTTTAATATATTCGGTTGCTCTTGTTGGGTAGTGTAAGCCCAGTTTAGTTGATAGCCTAACTTGTTTATTGACATTAAAAACCCGCTAAATTGTTTTTAGCGGGTTTTTTGCTGTATGATGTGCATTGTCAAAAGTTCTAAGTTATCAATTATCAACACTTCTAATTTATTATTTGTTGAATTATTTTTATATGTCTGTATTATTGGACATATGGAAATAACAACTGCTATCGCAAGCTTCGCGGCACTCTCTCAAGACACGCGTCTAAAAGCCTTTAAATTACTGGTCAGTCAAGAGCCTGAAGGCTTACCAGCGGGTGAAATAGCCCGTCAGCTATGTGTGCCGCATAACACCATGTCCGCGCATCTATCAGTGCTGGCACGAGCAGGGTGGGTGGTGTCAAAACGCCAAAGTCGGCAAATTATCTATCGCGCGTCGTTGTCGCATATGGAGGCGGTCGTGCAGTTTTTGTTGCAAGACTGCTGCGCAGGACATCCAGAGCTGTGTGCTTCGCTGATGGACAGCTTAAGTGGCTGTGAGGCTGCCAAATCTGATAAACAAGATAGTTTTTAGGGCAAGCGCTAAGCTAAGCAGCTAGCTACTTTAATAAACATCTTCTTAATAACTATAGTCGATTCTAAATAAAACAGATACGTTATATGTCAACGTGGAACTGGTATAAATTTTTCTGGCGTGCTGTGC
>NZ_LNUO01000013.1:0-10835 GCF_001462175.1 Psychrobacter sp. ENNN9_III | reverse complement strand
TTTTGCGATGTTAAAAAGCATAATGTTAAATATATTGACTTAAAATAAGAGAGGAAAGTAATGTCAGATATTGACTTAAAATAAGAGAGGAAAGTAATGTCAGATAAAAAAGGCTTGAGAACTTATCAAATAGAGGTCATAGAAACGATGAGCGCTCTAATAGAAGTAACTGCCGAGGATGGCGAAACTGCTATATTAAAAGCGAGCGAAAAATATAGAAACGAAGATATTGTGTTATATCCTGATGATATGCTCGATACCAAATTTATTATATTTGCAGAAGAGTAATCGACTAACCAAACTCTACTACTTCTCCCGACAACAAAGCCAAACTTGTCACTGGCATCACCCCGCGCAAAGCATTACAAAAAAACATCTGGGTTAAATCTAGCAAATCATCATCATTTAACGCGCGCACAATCACTGGCGTCTTGGTCTTAGCGAAAGCATCAATAATGACTTGACGCATCACTCCAGCGACACCGGATTGCGTCAACGGCGGTGTAAACCACTGACCTGTTGATAGAGAATTATCAGAGTAATTGGCATTATCGTTAGAGTCAGTTAATTGAGAGCTAGATAATTGATAAAAGACATTGCTTATCGTGCCTTCCACCCAGCTACCGCTCATATCGCGCAGTAATCCTTCACCAATGGCCAACCCTTCACCAGCATCTAGTTCTACCTCAGATTCTAACGATTTGGCTTTAAGACGTTGGAGCTCACCGCTCGCCAGCACATTATCCAGTCGATTAAGGCTTTTGAGACCCGCTAACGGCGGCGGCAAGCAAGCAAGTTGCGCAGTTAGACATACCGCCGATGTCGTAGGTTGTATCAATACACTGTTCCCATCTGGTAGATAGGTATGCTGCGCGGTATCGATAGTCATAGCGATTGCTTTACACCAAACCTCGCAAGGGCTAGCATCCACATTCGCTGCAAAACCATAACCGCGTACAGCTTGTACAGCACGCGTGACGATGACTTTTATCACCCCTTGTTGTAGCTGCTGAGCGTGGGCTTGCAAAGTGGCGAGTAGCGAGTCGCTATCGATAGCTAATTGTAATGCATGGGCATGAGAGAGCAGTCTTTGATAATGATACTCTGGCCATAATATCGAGCCATCGATGACACCGATGGTAGTAAAGAAACCATCTCCATAAGCCATCCCGCGGTTGTCTGGGGTAATGACAACGCTATCTACATTGGCAACCACATTATCAGACTGCGGATATAGACGCTGCCATTTAGAGGCATGGTTAATAAACTGACTGCTATTGGACTCACTGTTATGGGAATCAGCCATCATACTTAGCTGTCTTCCGCTTGTTGCTCACCTGACTTATTTAGCACCAGCATACAACTATAAAACTCGCATTTGCCAAGCTCTATCTTTTGTCCACCAATGGTTTTGTTTTTTATGATTTGACCTCTGAGCATGTCTGAGATGACTTTTCCGCCATCATCATTCATAAGCTGACGCGCAAGCTGATAGGATTTTTTCGCATGGGCTTTACTCAGCTCTTTTTCTTTATCTGAGTCAGTAGGATTGGCGAAATACCAACCAAGCTCAAGATACTTTTCAGAGTCAATCAAGTCCAGATAAGGCGCATCTGTATCCATAAAACGGTATTTGACTGCTGGGTTGCTGGCATAGTCCAAGCTATTCTCATCGGTCGTAACGACCTTGCCAAAGGTTGATTTGATTTGATCAACTTCTTGTATACTTATAGGCTGGACTTGCTTGTCACCCCATGAGGATACATCATACTTGACTGGAGTGCCTTGCTCAGCTGTCGCCCCATCCAAGTCTGTCTCTGGTGCAGGACTTGCCTGGACGGGACGGGCTTGTTCAGTTGTATTGTCAGAGTCAGCAACATCAGGGGTGACCTCTTGCGTTGGGCCATTACACGCGCTCAATGAGACACCAGCTGCCATCATTATACCGACCGCAAAGGTCTGTAGGCTGTTATTCCACATGGGCAATTTACTCACACTTTTTGGGTCTAAATTATATTAACAAGTCGCAAGCGGTGCGGCTTGTTAATTAAGAATACTTGTTAACATGGTGCGTTATTAATAGATGTCATTATTAATATAATAGGTTATCGGTATAATAAATGAGGTCAATCAATGACCTATATCATAAGGCACTATACCTCAGTTACTACTTATACGGCGATTTCTATAACAAGTGCGCTTGCAATAAATGCGCCATTTATCAGCTTGACTTTGGATCATGATGCCAATATCTAATGTCATCATTATACTGCCCTCATGTCAACAGTGTACCCAACTGCCTAGCGCTTGACTAGCCTTTACGTTACGGATAACAATCCTAGAAGGTGCAAATTTGTTAAAAACATTGTTATCCCCTATGATGAGTAAGTTTTGATTGTTTCTTCTATCTCTTACTGCTTGTTATTTCTTTGTTATCATGGATTCAATATAAAAAGAGCACAAGTTAAAAAGAGCAAAAGGCTGCTGGAATAAATTTTACAAAGCCTCTGTCTGGCAACGCGCACAGCGAGCAAGGAAGATTTATACCAGCGATGAACGTACTTTTATTGTTTTGAACTGCATACATTTTGAACTAACTACATAGCTAGTGGACCGTTTATGACCCAGCATTTTATCGTTATTGGCAATCCCATTGCTCATAGTAAATCTCCTGAGATTCATCAGACATTTGCCGCGCAAGTGGGTATTGATATCAGCTATCGGCGTCAATACTGCCCTGATGATGTCGCAAGTTTTGATGCAGTTGTTGCAGCGTTTTTTAATGGTGGCGGCGTGGGTGCCAATGTGACAGTACCCTTTAAACAGCTCGCTTATGCATTATGCAAATCACAGGGCCGTCTATCTGAACATGCGCGTGTTGCAGGCGCGGTTAATACGTTACTGTTAACCGGTGACGGTTCACCAAAAGATAAGACGCTATATGGTGATAATACCGACGGTCAAGGCTTGGTTAATCACATTACGAGCTTAGGCTGGACGCTTACCAACGCTCGCATCGCTATTATTGGGGCAGGCGGGGCTGCGCGTGGGGTGATACTGCCACTGATTCAAGCAGGTATTGGACAGCTAACCCTTGCTAATCGGACTTTGAGTAAAGCTCAGGTATTGGTTGATGAGCTTAGCGCGGCCAGTAATACAATTAACGAGCATGCAGTTGAAACTTGCGCGACAACTGAGCTGACAGGAACGTTCGATCTGATTATTAATGCGACTTCTATTGGGCTATCGGGCGACACTTTGCCTATCGCTGAAGATCTAAACTGCCATTATGCCTATGATATGATGTATGGACGCGCTCTGCCCTTTTTGCAGCATTTCGCAGCGCGCGGTGCGCAAACCTCAGACGGCTATGGGATGTTGATTGGGCAAGCCGCGTTAAGCTTTGAGCGCTGGACCGCTCATACTATTGATGTAACTCAGGCGACTAGTGCGATTCAAGCGAGTAAGAAGCGTTGAGGAGTTTGCATCCATAAAGTGCTACGATGGCGATGATGAAAAACGTATTAATAGCCATTTTTCTATGCGCCGGAGCGGTACCCGTAGCCTGACTGAATGTATCGCTAGCCCTCCACTCAAGCCTACTACGCAGCCTAGGGCAGTATCGAACATTCGAGCCCGAATGACCTCTTCAACACTTGCCTGCACAAGCGAGGTGACACTGCCATATTCTGCGATAAATATCGTTAACGGAGTGATAAGTATCACGGCCAGTCCGTAATGTCGATCGACCAGCGATTCAATGCATAGCATCATAAGCAATATTGCGAGTGCCACCTCCCACATCGATAGATTCCAAGACAACATCCAACCAGCAACCACCATACCTACCAAGGTGCCCAGCAGACGATGCAACTGTTTAATCCATATCGTGCGCATCTGTATGCCCTGAATAATAATAAAACAGCTGACCGCAGCCCAGTATGGATAAGGCATATCTAGCATCACTGCTATCAATAGTGCCAAGCTGACAAAACTTGCAACGATAATACTGTCACTGATCGTATCGGGCTCATAACGATACTCTGGCACAGTAGTAGAAGGACGCGTCACCAATAAAAACAGCGTGTATAAAAGTGCCATAAACATTGAAAAGCCACTGCCCAACATTACAAGCCCGGTGGCTGATAATATCTGCTCAGCTGAAACAGGAATGAATAGAGCAATCGCACCCGCCATCATGACAAACAGTCCTGCAGGTGGCGGCTGACGATAATAGCGACCAAAAACAACGACGCTAAATGCAATCAGCGCAAATACTGGTAGTTTTAGTAAGGGCACTTGCTGCGCAATCAGTCCGAGCGCAAAGCAAAGCGTCATAGCAAAGCTCCAAGCCATCACCGTCACTAAGCGATAAGGTAATGAGCCTGCAAATGGTAAGTTTAATATAACCATGGCTCCTAAAGACGCCTTAATCCCTGCATGTAGTAAGCCAAAATATGCGCCAACAAAGACGGGGAAACTAATCGCTATAGCGGCGATGATTGGCATGTGCCATGGTCGACGGCTTTGATTGACTGCCAGCAGATGGTCAAGCTCTCCACGAATTAAATGCTTAATATAAGTGAGCATTTATTACCTCTCCTGTTTTTGCGATGTGAAGAACCCAAGTACGGTCATAAACTACTATCCTGATATATTGCTTGAAGCTGTCATTCGTTGATCTGTTTACCTAGGTTTAATCATAAAACCTATACATTAAATTTATAGTTACTCTACAATCTTATAAATTAAATTAATACCTAAACAGATGACTCATGAAAATTGGTTATGCATCATATATTTGTTTCAAAAGAACATTTATACTAATCATATGCACATGGCTAGTACTCATATAGCTTGCGATTTTGCGCAGTAGACTTTGATTATAACGATAATAATCTAGCAGCAATAACCAACAGTATTTATCCATTCTTACCTCTAGTACGAATAAAAGCTTATAAAAATCAGCCATCAATCGTACCAGAGCAAACCAACTAAAGAGATTCACTATGTTAACTTACAAAGCTCCCTTACGTGATATTAAGTTTTTGATTAATGATGTATTTGACTTCCAAACTCACTATAAAGATTTAGATAACGGCGCAAATGCTGACCCTGAAACCATTGATATGATCTTGCAGGGAATGGCTGATTTTTCAGAAAATGTCCTAGCCCCTCTTTATCAGCCTGCTGATGCAGAAGGTTGTCATTTTGAAAATGGCGAAGTGACGACACCTAAAGGCTTTAAAGAAGCTTACAATCAGTTTGTTGAGGGCGGCTGGCAAGGTATCTCATACCCTGAAGAATACGGCGGTATGAACCTGCCCATGTCTATTAACCTGATTAAAGCTGAGATGATCGGTACGGCCAACTGGCCTTGGGCGATGTATCCTGGTCTATCAACAGGGTGTATCAATACGCTGTTGCAATATGGTACTGACGAGCAAAAAGAGACTTATTTACATAAGCTGGTTGATGGCTCATGGGCAGGTACAATGTGCCTAACTGAGCCACAATGCGGTACGGATTTGGGACAAGTCAAATCAAAAGCGATCCCGCAAGAGGATGGTACCTATAAGCTTAGCGGTACCAAAATCTTTATCTCAAGCGGTGAGCATGACTTAACCGAAAACATCATCCATATCGTACTGGCTCGCCTACCTGGCGCACCTGAAGGCACACGCGGTATCTCATTATTCATCGTACCAAAATTCCTGCCAAATGCTGAAGGCGAAGTTGGCGAGCGTAATGGCGTCACTTGTGGTTCTATCGAACACAAAATGGGCATCAGCTCTTCATCAACTTGTGTATTGAACTTTGATGATGCCGTTGGTTATCTGATTGGAGAACCAAACAAAGGCCTAAAAGCAATGTTCACATTTATGAACACTGCTCGTATTGGTACTGGTATTCAGGGTTTGGCCCATACCGAGCTGTCATTCCAAAACGCCCTACCCTATGCCAAGGAACGCCGCTCTATGCGTGCCTTATCAGGGACTAAAGACCCTGAAAAAGTAGCGGATGCTATCATTCATCATGCGGATGTACGCCGGATGCTACTGACCCAAAAAGCCTTTGCTGAAGGCGGTCGTTCGATGATTTATCACTCAGCACGTTATGCAGATAAGATGGCGCAAGGCGTGGCTAATGGTGATGATGAAGAGTTTGAAAAATGGGACGATAAGCTAGGTTTTTATACGCCAATCCTAAAAGGTTTTTTAACTGAGCTTGGTATCGAGGCGGCCAAACATGGTCAGCAGGTTTATGGCGGTCATGGTTACATCAAAGAATGGGGTATGGAGCTTATCGCTCGTGATGCCCGTATCGCTACTATGTACGAAGGCACCACTGGCGTGCAGGCACTGGATTTATTAGGTCGTAAGGTTATTTTGCAGTCTAAAGGTAAAATCATCCGTGACTACACGTCAAGTATTATGAAATGGTGCGGTGAGTATGCGCTTGATAAAGACATGCGTAAGTTTGTTTGGGCATTGACTAAGCTATGTGCTGAGTGGAACACGCTTACGGTACGCCTGATGCTCATGGCACGTAAAGACCGTGAAGTCATCTCAGCGGCCTCAGAAGACTTTTTGATGTATTCAGGTTACATCATGATGGGCTATCACTGGGCGCGTATGGCGGCAGTCGCTTATGACAAGCTAAAAAATGGAGGCACTGAATCACCAGAGTTTTATAAAGCCAAAGTTCAAACGGCAGAGTTTTATTTTGACAAAATCTTACCACGTACATCAGGACATGCTGAGAGTATGGTTGCACCAAGTGAAAGTATGACGGCGATGGACATCGAGAACTTTGCCTTTTTAGACTAATCTTAAGTAGCACCTAAGCTTAACTAAACCTAAGAAAAGTAAAAAGCGTCCAACTTATCAATGGCTGGGCGCTTTTTTATACTCTAGGCACTATGTTTCCAAGTATTCTATAAGTGAAAATTTTAATTAAAATAGAACCTAGCTACCGAGTAGCTTTTTTTGATAAATAGGACTGATTTCCTCCACTTCTACGCATACTTGTAGCGCTGCTCTTCCTGATTGCTCTTCGCTTAATGTATTCTCTATCGTCGTCACCAATAGCTGCGCCAATTGGTCAAGGACATCACTGTCACGCCCTGGCATCAATTTTAAATGTGCATAGATAAAACCATGTGCTTGCTCATCATCCTCTACGCCAACCAAAAACGTATCGATAGGGATTATTCGCGCCTTAATATCAGTTGGTTTACCAAAATGACCACTATCCCATAATACTTTATTCAAAGATTTGAGTAACGACTCTTCGTGAGAGATACTGACATTAGGAGACGCTTGGATAGTTAAATGTGGCATAAATACGTCCTTATAATAGATTAAGAAATTTACGTATGAAGACAAAATGAGTACGTCTGGTTATTTTATAGAACTCTCAAAAATAGCCATTATGTATCAGCAATATCTTCAAAAAGAGCGCCAAGCGTTTTAGCCAGTTGTAATGGCGGTAACTCAATCTCAAGCCCGCGACGTCCAGCACTGACATAGATGGTAGGCTGATCTTTAGCCGTTATATCGATTATTGTGATTAAACGCTTCTTTTGCCCAAGCGGGCTGACACCGCCAAGCACATAACCTGTACTACGTGCAACGCGCTTTGGATCGGCCATTTGCGCTTTTTTACAGGGCAGCACTTTATTAGAAGAAAGGGCTTTGGCCATCTTTTTAAAGTTCAAGGTGGTATCGACTGGCACAAGAGCAACAGCTAACGTACCAGTATCTGTCTCTATCACCAATGTTTTGAAAACTTGCGCAGCTTTTATACCCAGCTTTTCAGCAGCCTCTAAACCAAAAGACGTCGCACTGCTATCGTGGACATACTCATGCAGTTGATAATCAAGGCGATACTGCTTAGCTATCTTAATAGCAGGAGTCATAAGGCACTCTCATTAAACTTAAAACAAAAATAGACAATAGTGTTCAATTAACGATATATCAAAGCATTGATATATAAAGGTACTGTTAACTCGAACACGTTGGCATTTATAATATATTCAGCACAGATACCGACACCATATATCGCTTTGATTGCTTTTATGGCATCATAAGCGCATTACATTTTACAAAGTCTGACTTTTGATTATGATACCCAGTTTCCTAAAAAACAAGCTCTTAAAAAACCGAACGTCCAAAGCGCAAGCCACCTCTGAGGCTAGCAAGTCGTCAGCTGCGACGACTTATACCAATGCACCCATCAATCAGTTATACCGAAAAATATCGGGACAAGCACTTGATGTCGCAGTCAAAGCAAAGCTTCTAGGCGAGCTGCCCATATTGGATAACGATGATCAAACGCTAACCTTTTATGTGCTACAAGATTATTCGCGCTCCAATAGTATTTTGATCGATCTGCAAACTGGGGAACACAAGCTACCACCTGCACTGATGAGCGTAAAAGACAGCATACATGATGTCAATGAAAATGCTGGCATCATATTTTTGCATCACCCTAAAGCCAAAGACAATCAATTATCGCCGCGTTTGTCACGTTTGGTTGCGGCCATTCTACAACACCCGGACTTACAAATACGCCTGATACCGGTATCGATTCTTTGGGGCCGCGCGCCTGAAAAAGAGGACTCGTTGTTTAAGTTATTGATGGCAGATAACTGGCAAGATCCAAGTATTACCAAGCAATTATTTAATATCGGTGTGATGGGGCGCGACACCTTTGTCCAGTTCCATGCGCCAAAAGACTTACGTACCATCATTTATAACAGCTTGCATGGTGAGTCATCAGATAAGCTCGGAGTTGCAGACACTGCAGATAGCCGAGATGCACGTCACGCGTTAGTACCAACAGCAGATGCCAACCGTGAGTTGGTACGTGACTTACAGCAACAGCTTCATACATATCTTGATAATCAGCGTACTACTATGCTTGGTCCTGACTTATCAGATCGGCGCAATTTGGTGGATAAGCTGATTTACTCTCCTGCCATTCAACACGCCACGCAGATCGAAGCGGATGAAAAAGGCATTAGTGTACGTGAAGCACGCGGACTTGCTAGGAACTATGCAAATGAGATGGTCAATGATTACTCTCATTCTATCATTCGGGTCTTTGATAAATTTTTGACTTGGTTATGGACGCAGCTGTATGACGGCGTCGACGTCCATCATTTTGAGCGCGTACGTGAGCTTGCAACCGATCATGAAATCATCTATGTGCCCTGCCATCGTAGTCATGTTGATTACTTGCTCTTATCCTACGTTATCTATAAGCGCGGTCTGAGCATTCCTTATGTGGCAGCAGGTGATAACTTAGATGTTCCTGTATTAGGACCTTTGTTACGCGGTGCTGTGGCTTTTTATATTCGTCGTAGCTTTCGTGGTAACGCGCTTTATACCGCAGTGTTACGTGAGTATATGCATACCCTTATCACCCGTAATACGCCGATTGAATACTTTATAGAAGGCGGACGCTCACGCTCAGGACGCTTGTTACCACCAAAGATGGGTATGCTAGCGATGACGGTACATAGCCAGCTACGTCAAACCAATAAACCTGTGGTGTTTATTCCGACCTATATTGGTT
This sequence comes from Psychrobacter sp. ENNN9_III, assembly GCF_001462175.1. Taxonomy (NCBI): domain Bacteria; kingdom Pseudomonadati; phylum Pseudomonadota; class Gammaproteobacteria; order Moraxellales; family Moraxellaceae; genus Psychrobacter; species Psychrobacter sp. ENNN9_III. Next base: position 1,253 of record NZ_LNUO01000013.1, on the reverse strand, counting down.
ATGAGCGCATTATGGAAGGTGGCACTTATATCGGTGAGCTAAAAGGCAAGCCAAAAGAGTCCGAATCCTTAATTGGGTTACTAAAAGTTGGACGCAAAATTGAGCGTATTTTTGGTAATGTGCATTTAAGCTTTGGCACACCGCTGCATCTAAGCGACTTTATGCAAAAATTCGACGTGCCTACTGATAGCTTACCCGCTGATCGTACCGATACGCCACTTGATGAAAAAGCCAGCGCAATGGTTGATAATATTGGCGTGAAGATTATGCAGCATATCAATAAGGCTGCAGTCGTCAATCCCGTATCATTACTGTCCCTAGTCTTACTCTCAGCGCCAAAAGCGGCTCTTGATGAAGACATCTGCCGCGAACAAATCGCTTTATATCAGGGTATTGCGCGTCAAATACCCTACTCTGATGACACGATTGTCACCGATATGAGCCCGCAACAAATCATCGACTATGGCATTAAGCTCAAACTTATTGAGCGTATACCGCATATTTTGGGTGATATCATTCAAGTCGCTGGCAAGCAAGTTGCACTCTTGAGCTATTTCCGTAATAACATTTTGCATGTATTTATTTTATTGTCTTTCTTAGCTGCCTTGGTTGCACGCAATGGTCGCGTCAGTCGCGGTCGCCTCGATGATATCGTTACGCAGATGTATCCTTTTTTGCAAAGCGAGCTGTTTTTATACTATCCAGCGCACGGTCTGATGAATACGCTTAATCAAAAAATCGACAACCTGATCGCTCACGGCCTAATTATCGACTTAGGTGATGGCATGCTCGGTGTACCAGATGCCAACAGCAGCTGTTATCAGCAGTTAGAAGTCCTTGCCGCTCCTGTTGCACAGAGTCTTGAGCGTTACTTTATGACCTTGGCGTTGTTGTCACAACAAGGCTCAGGAAACTTGACCACAGAAGAAGTGGTTGACTTGTGTCATCTGCTTGGTCAACGTTTATCAGTATTGTATGCTGACGATATTCCTGACTTCTTTGATCGCTCCTTGTTCTTAAGCTTTGTCACAGCCCTGACTCGTCTGAACTACTTACAAGTAGATAAAGATACAGGCGTGCTAAACTTCGATCAGCGTATTGACGATATCGCTCATCATGCTAAATACGTGCTAAGCCCTGATATGATGCAAATTTTACAGCAAGTTGCCAGCCTTAATGATGAAGAAATTGCCCATGCAATTACTGAGATTAGTAATAAAAAGCAGCGCAAATTTGGTCTTAAGCGTTAGTGC
>NZ_LNUO01000129.1:0-30335 GCF_001462175.1 Psychrobacter sp. ENNN9_III | reverse complement strand
CTTTATACGAGCAGTGAGGCTTTTTTTTGTCTGTTTTTTGAGTATTACTGTGGTTTTTGTTTAGAAGATTTATGACAAGTTGTTGAGTAACCATAGGCCGAATGCTTTCAAAAAAATGATGATAATGGTATGAAAGAACATTTTTCTAAATTATATACGTATGAAAAACGAAGCGAAGCTGATACTAGAATTTATACTAATAATCGAAAAGGCTTTAGGGTTTGAATAAGTTGAACACACTTAGAGAAGCTCTACAATTAACGATCAAGAATTTTTTCGGGACGTATCACGAACTCTCATAGAACATGCTGTTGTATAACAAGTACATTACGCTCTCAATTAAATTAGTTTTTAATCTTCGCTAATAACTCTAAGCGATGGATACAAAATAGACATTTCATTACATTCAATACCCTGTATATAATAAAATTGATAATGAAAATTATTATCATTAAATATTGAGTACTCTCTAGTTTATACATCATTTAGGCTTCCGTACCACCCTATTTGATAAACGTAAGAAGTTTTGGCAGTTGGCAAAACTTTAAAGGAGAAATATATGTCAGGACAATATTTTAATTTACCTAAGAGTATTCCTTGGAGACAAATTGCAGTTAGTCCGGATATGATGGATGAAAAATTCTGCAACAAACGATTTCCATTTCCTTGGCGATCTTCAATGGCCATATCAGTTTATGAACCCAAGCCCGAAGAGTTACCTGAGGAGTTATGTGGAGATCAAATCACCTATATTAAGGTTACTACTTCTATAACAGGCTATCAGCCAACCAAAAAAGAAATAGGTTTATTAAACCATATTGTCGGTCCAACTGGAGTTCAATTTCCTGATTTTCCGGAGGAAGGTTTTAGAAGTGTTATAGATCGAATAGCACAAGACTACTTTGCTTGTTATGGAGTTATGCTTAACGTTGCGGTCTTCCCAAGTGCTAACAAAGCTCTATTAGAGCGTAATAGAATAGATTTTTCTAAACTACGAGAACAAGGCGCACCAATCGATGCTCCCCCATTGAAAGTGGGAACCAAGCTAGAAGACCCATACGAAGAAAGCGGGGTAAGCTTTAACTCTGGTCAACCATCTAATGACCTCGTTAATCTTATAACTTTGGCTAACAACACAGATGCTGAACTTGACCTAAAAAAAGAGATGGTTATAGAAATTCCGGATACATCAGGAATAGCTGCTGTAGAAGCTAAAATCATTTATTTAGAAAGTACAGTTGTAAAGATGGAAGCGTTTTCTGCAGATGGTTTGGTTGGTACGAAATCATCAGAGTTGCAACCTAATCAAGTTCATAAACTAATCATTGAAGCAGAAGGTATTCAAAAAGTAGTCATTACTACATTTGAAGGTAAATCCTCACTTCTCGAATTCGCCTATTTTGTATTAGGAAAAGAAGAAGCAACTGATTTAGAGAATTTCCCTCACATCATTGACTTTGAACCTAAGCGCCGTGATCTTTATCAAGCCGCAACTGAAGCTGGTGAAGTTCTTACAGGATCAAGATCCGCATTATCGACAAACAAAGCGCTTACTCATACTGAAAGCACTGAAAACAGTGTTAGCTTTAAGGCTGGAGTGAAGGCCGTTATACCAATTCCAGAATTTCCTATTGGTGTAAATGCGTCTGTTTCAACTAAGCAAACCAATACAGAAACGGATCAGGACCAATGGAGTGTGCAAACAGATGCATCGCGTGAGCGACGAGAAACACAAGGCGCAACAACACAACTCAGTCAAATGTACAACCTATTAACGGGCTATCATGCCGGCACCAACAGAGCCTCGTTTCTCAGTCTAGCGCGTCCTCATGTACTGCAACCAACAGATTATCGGACCTTTGTTCAAGGTCTTCGAGCGATAGAAGGAATGCAGGAATACTTTTTAATTGTTTCTAGGCCGAAAGGAATTAAAGGGCTTTGTATAGAAGCCGCACTTGAAACCGGACATTATCCAGAAAACGCAGTAATTGTCGAACCTCCAGAGGAGTATTACGAAACTCATTTTGATTTTCACGTTCCTACTATGCGAGTGCCCGGCGGAAGTGGATCAGACGCTTTAGGGAATGGCGCAGGTGATGGTAAATGTGAAGATCTTAGTTTTATAAGGCCTTTACCAGAAGATTTTATTGTCGATCAAAGGCAAGAACGAAAAATAAAAGAAGGTGAGGATATTGATTCTGGGTGGCAAGAAGGGCATCCAGGAGTTGCCTTAATTTCTGGTCATAGCGAAAATGTTACAGCTTTGAATTATAGTGTTATAGCGGGAACACTTGTAGTGTCTGCAAAACTTTGTAGTGGTAGAGGTAGTAGTTCTGTGGGTGGTGGAGCTGCTGGGGATCAAGCAATTTTTCAAGATGCTATTTTCCGAGTATTTATGAGATCAGAGCTTCCAAAAACCAGTCACGCAGAGTCTCATGCAGATATAGGAAGCCTATTTATTACTAGTCGTAAACTTTGTACTTGTTTCAAATCAGGAAAATGTATAGAGATTATCCCACCACCTCTTACTCCTCCACCTGCACGGGAAGAAGATCCTGATATTATTGAACTCATAGTCGATGAACCAACGATCAGAATTAACAAAGCATTAATGACTAAAAGTGCAATTCGTCAAAATAGAGCACCACTTGCAAAAGAATTTCTCTCAAAAGTACAGTCCGCACTAACGAGAAGTCACAATAGTATAAGCCGCCATTCATCAGACGACAAAGTAGGGTTTTTAGAAAGTGACTATTTTAAAAATCAGATTAAAGACATTTTGCCAAGGGAATATCTCAAAACCCCTATATCTAAGATTAAGGGACTACCGGAAAGAGTAATAAAGACTTTAGGAGCTAGTCTAACAGTTGATCAGGCTTTATCCATCGACTTGGCGCGATTCTCTCGAAAAACAGGCCTAGGTGTAGAAGAAGCATCAAACGCGAGACGCTTACTTTTGGGTATATCTATACCAGATGATAAAAGCGGCAGGCCAAACAGCAAGGAGCAGTAGATTATGAATACATCTAACTGTTCTAAATTAGAAAATCTTAATGACCAAACTAATAATGAAGATGAAAATGAAGACTATCAAGCTCGCTATATCGATGCAATATTAGAGTGTTTTCCAGCCTTAGCAGAAGAGCTTGCTGCGGCTCAGAAAGAAGGAAGAGACCCTGTTGATGTCGCGAACTTCATTGCAGGTGAGATGAGTCAGTCGAGCAATCCTGCATTGGAAATTGAAATATTAGAAAAGCTGATTCCAATCACAGAAAAGAAACAGCCTGTTCGCGCAGACCAACATAAGGATAACTTGGCCGATGTCGGTGCTGATCCAGTCATGATGTATAAAGGTCAGTTCATTCACAATGTAGATGACATACGTATCAATGGCGCAGGTATTGATTTTGTTTTTAGCCGCCGCTATCGAAATCAGACCATATTTAATGGGCCACTTGGTTATAACTGGACACATAACTTTCACGTTTGGCTAAGGGAAGGCTCATCCTCTATCTTCCTATCTACAGGTGATTTTCGTGAAGAAGCGTATATAAAACATCCCCGTTTCGGCGAGACAATGAATAATGAATTTGATTACTGGATGCCACCGGATGGAAGCCATGGCGTTTTCTTCGCAGAAAATGGCTCCTATGTGCTTCGTCAGCCAAATGGTGTGCGGCAAATATTTGAAGTTGATCCAAAACACAGTTTTTTACACCGGTTGGCAAAAATAGAAGACCGTTTTGGAAATCATTTAACGCTCAGTTATGATCCGGCTACCGACCAATTAAAAGATATTGAAATAAACCATTCGGGAAGATATGTTCAATTTGCTTACGACACGCAAAACCGTATTTGCTATATCAGCGATTATACCAATCGACAATGGCATTATACTTACGACTCTATCGGCGACTTAATTGCAGTTACTTCACCTTTAACAGACCGCTACAAGTGCGGCCCAACAGTTTGCTATGAATATAGTTCTACATTCCAAACTGGAGATTTGCAACATAACTTAACTCGAATAATTGATGCAGCCGGCCAGATATATCTTGAAACAGAATACGGTAGTTCTCCTGAGCTACAGAATTACAACCGTGTCACTCGGCAACGTCAAGGCGGCGGTCAATATCAATTTACATATGAAATCATCGATCAAGTTTTTGATGCTGATTATCCAGCAGAACAGCGACCAACGAATAAAACCACCCTGATTGAAAGAAATGGCCAATCTATATGTCACATATATAATAAGTTTGGAAACTTATGTCACATATATAATAAGTTTGGAAACTTATTGCAGCGAGAACAGTGTGTCATTGAGAATGGGCTACTGCGAAAACTAATCGAACAGTACCGTTATGATCGAGATGGCAATGTCGTTTCATCACTGAGTCCTGAAGGTGTTTTGACCCAGCATATGTTCGGACGGGATTATTTTACCCGTCATCATCCGTTGATGGAAAATGGAGATATTCCAACAGAGCAATTAACATGGAAAGAGCGGCAAGCTTTTAGTCGTATACTTGCCAAAACTCGCCGTGGCGGCTATGCAAATTTTAATAGTTTTACTCTACCGCAAGGTATATGGGGTAACTTCCCTGACATCCTTAATGGTCACTTCCCTGCAACTATAGATCGAAGCCAAGATATCATTGTCAAAATGACTTATGAGGATGAATTTGGTCAGCTACTCACTATTTCTGACCCCCGATATACCGAAAGTGCTGACCCTGATGCAAACGAATTTCAATCGTATGACGATACGCTCACTAAGTATTCCTACACTGGCCTCACCAAACTTCTTTCAAAAGTTGAATACCCTCAGCCGCACTTGCACAATGGTCAACCACAACCAATCGTTGTTGAACTATTTACCGATTATGATTCAAAAGGCCGATTACTACGCTCAATAAATCCAGTCGGCGTTGTTACACAATGGAGCTTTTTTGAAGATCAAGACGATCTGTCTTTTGGACATTTGCGGCAGATTGTTGTCGATGTCGGCGGTTTTGAGATTACGGTGCGTAATGAGGTAGATGAGCTTGGTCGTATAACTGCTGTTCATGCGCCAAAATCAGTAGCTGCATCTGACGGACGATTTGTGACTCACACTTCATATAACGAGCTCGACCAAGTTATCGAAACAATATCCACAGCCCCATTTAATTTCAGAGCCCAAAAGTTTTATGATAGAACCGGTAAGCTAGAAAGATTAGATATAGATTTAAAAGATGAATTTGGGCAAGCAGAGCTAGGTGGGTCAAGCGTTGTCACCTTTTGCTATGATGAAGAGTTTAACTTAGTTAAGACCACAACAGGAGGTATTGATTTAGACACACATCTAGCCACCAAACATGTTTATGACAGTGCTGGTCAACGAATCCTGACCATTTCACCTAAGGGCAATCAAGTCCGTACTTGTTATAACGAACGACAATTACCAGCCTCTCAAACGACTGGAGCAGGGTCGGAAGATGCAGCCACAACACGGATAGAATATGACGGCGATGGACGAGTGCATCGTTCATTTGATGCTCTTGGTAACCCAACGACATTCGAATTTGATGTATTTGGCCGTGCTATCGCCACAGTAGATGCTTTGGGTCACATCACACGAACTGACTACGACAAAGCCAGTAATGTTACCTGCGTAAGATTCTTCGAAAAGCGTTTCAACGGTTACTTTTTATTATCTCGTAGTGAGACCGAATACGATGAGCTTAATCGTGCCATTCGTAATGGCGTAGATCGCTTTGAAGAACCATTAGGCCCATTTTTATTAAGTCAGCTTGATACCATAATGTTAGATTCACCCAATCCAGATGGTTTAGTCGAAACTGAAACAGTATATGACGCTAATAGCAGAGTTGTAAAAACTGTTGATCCGCTTGGGCGTGAAGTGCATTTTGCATATGATAACCTCGATCGCCCTACTCTTGTTACCGACTCACTAGGCAATCAAACTCTCACTCAATATGATGAGCATAATAATGTCATTCGCACAGATCAGATTGGCAGTGTGCTTGCAGAAGACGACACAGAAATTAGTAAACGATTTTTTGCAAGCAGTTCAACATTCAATGAACTTGATCGTATGACAAATCAAACAGACAGTCTAGGAAATACCACTCGCCTATTTTACGATAGCCGTGACAATATGGTACGACTGATTGATCCACTAGGAAATCAGACGAAATCAACTTTTGACGTTTATAACCGGCTGATTAAATCCACTAATTTTCTAACCGATACTGGCATAGGACCAGTCACACCAGCAGCAATACCAGTGATGACGAAACAAGAATATGATCTTAACAATAACTTGATATCAGTAATTGATGCACTAGGTCGTAAAACCAGATATGAGTATGATGCGCTCGATCGCCGTCGGGCCATCATTTACCCGAATGACAGTAAGATGCTGACTGACTACGATAAAAATAGTAATGTCATTCGTACGCAGGACAATAATGGCTTACAGCGCTTTTTTACACTTGATGCGTTAAACCGTACGATACGCATAGATGTAAATACAATTAATTTATCTACTGATCTCGTAGTTGCTGGAGCAACTTTTGAACGCTATAAGTATGATGGTCTTGATCGCCTAATAATAGCCGAGAATGATTTTGCTATTTGTTCTTTCCGATATAATTCACTGAGCTGGCAATTGCAAGAGACTATTACATATATTGTAAATGAGGCCCCGCTTAAAACTCCTTTCACCACCACTAGAAAGTTCAATGATGTCGGTGCTCTTACAGATTTGACTTACCCTAGTGGGCGCAGTCTACACATAGATCGGGATGACTTAAACAGAAGGACAAACACACAAAACATCGCAAATGGGATTAATTATCCTGGCGACTCAGCATCGATTGATAGTCGTCCAATCGCTCAAATGATTTACGCGGGTCTACAACCTGATCAATGCATTTTTGCTAACGGTGCCAGCACAAGCTATCGACATGATGGTGGTGGGCGCTTGATTGAGATAGCTCACAGTGGACCGAATGCAACGCATTTAATAATCCAATACCTTTACGATGCCGCTAATAATGTACGTATACGAAATGATGTGCTGACAGCTGGCCCCCGTACGGAACGCTTTGCTTATGATTCAATTTACCGACTCGCGCATGAATTTAAGCCAGATACCGCTGAATCCTTTGACTTCTCTAATTTTGGAATATCAAATACGGAACTAGCAAACCCGCTACCCAATCGCCAATCCACTATCACAACTTTGATAGGTGCGTTAGAGCTGCCTCAAGTACCGAAAACCTATGATTATGATCTAGTCGGTAATCGTGATATTGAAAGAACGTCTGATGGCAATATCATCAATTATAATTCCAATCAATTGGATCAATACCCGTCTCGCGGTAACACAAGCTACACCTATGATGACAACGGCAACCTTAAGGATGACCAACAGCGTTTCTCTACTTACGATTCGCTCAACAGACTAGTGCAAGTATGTGCAGATAAAGAATGTATCAATGAAATTGCTGTCTTCTGGCACGATGCGCTTGGGCGGCGTATTCTTGAGCAACTCGGTGGTCATGTTACCCAGTTAGTTTCTGATGGAGATGACGTTATTACTGAGTATCGAGATGGCAACCTCTTTGCACAATATGTTTATGATGATGGTATAGATAGCCCTCTACATATTGCAGCTGAAGGTGCTGAGCATTGGTATCATGCGGACTTAGTAGGGTCGATTCGTCTGCTAACTGATGCTAACGGTGATTCATTTGGAGGTTATCGCTATACGGCCTTTGGCGAGTTAATTGAATTACCGGTTAATGACATTTATAACCCTTGGCGTTACACGGCACGAAGGTTTGATGTTGAGCTTGAAACTTATGACTATCGGGCGCGGCAGTATAACCCTAAGGTTGGTCGATTTGTGCAGCGTGATCCAGAAGGAATGGTTGATGGGACTAATTTATATAGCTATGCAATTAATAAACCGCTAATGTTTAGTGATCCCAATGGTACAGACTCAAGACCTGAGTTTCAAAACTCTCCAGAAAATCGCAGTGAACAAACCAACGAAGCGAGTGAAGAATATTTACAAATTGCACAACGAGATTTGGAAAAACGACAAAAAAGTGATCCTTTAAATTTTAGATCCAGAACACGAAATATAAACAAACCTCCTCACCCGTCACAAATGTATGGAACATATAAAGTTTGGATAAACGATAATTATTTTTATGAGAAATATGAACCATTATTTGAGGTAGAATCAGGTACAAAAAATCATAATGATACCCCTAAATGTAATGCAATAGACATTGGAAGCAATATTACTCGAACTGGTTATAATATTACCAACTTCGCCCAAGCTATTGAATCCACTTCTGTACAAGGTAGAACCTTAGTCTATCTACGGTACAATACGATTAATCATAAATTATATATTGGAGTATCAGGGCCTGGAAAGAATCCTGAATACTGGGCAGCGAAAACAGTTCTTAGCCGTATTAAAGACCACAATGTAAAAGGTAGGAGTAGATACGGTATCGCGAATCCGAGTAGAAATATATATGAGTTCTACGCTCTAGAGTTTGTTGAACCAAGGATGAGAAGTGTAGTGGAAACAGAATATATTTACCGATTTGGTGGCACAAGTACTAGTGGCGGTCCTTTAGAAAATATAAATACACCAATAGAAAGTATTGAAGAATATAGAAGACTTGCACGTCAATTTGGGCGATCTTTTGTTCCTATTCCTGTACCACGCCACACTATACTTGCGCCTAAAAGTCCTAATCCACACTATATTGAAAATCCGACGGTTTGGATACGTAAGGGAAGAACAGTAAGGCCACTTAGACCAGCTATGCTTCCACGCCGGGGTAGGTAAAAGATCGATACATTGATGTCTCAGTATAGTCAAGGCTTAGTCTCTTTATCCATATCTATTCATGCTTATAGTCAAAGCATTCAGCAACATAAATTCGAAAAATCACGTCCATCAATCTTTTAACAGTTCTGTTTTGTCAAAATACCTAATACTTATCATAATTGGTAAGGTTAACAGACCATCCTCAAATGGACTTCAGCGTAGCTTATGACATCTATTTTTACTTTTAGTTCTAATAGCGTCTGCTCATTCCATGTTCCATAGCGATGTACCTTATATCAATACTCTTGTATAAATGCTCTTTCACAACTTGTCTGGCATAAATGGCATTTAAATAAGCAATTTATCTAAATGCTATTTACATTATGAGTACTGATCTATTCAATTTAGCAATGGCTTATAGCAATATGACTGTATCAACTAGTATGAGTTCAATTCTCATCTATTGCACTCATTGGTTATTATTCAACTTTATCAGTAAAGCTCATCTATTTGAACATCGACCGTTGCCCAAGACATACCTTCAAAACCCGGGTCATCTTTATAATTATTACTATCAGTAGGCATAGGAATTGGTTCGCCATCTTCTATCATGCCACTTATATGAAGCACAATAGCTTCTTTAGCATTTTTCAAAATATTTTCATACTCATCACTAGCGGAATAGCAGCCTGCTATATCTGGGATAATAATACCATACGCAGTATTGTTATCGCCTTTTTGGATTGCTATCGGATATTTCATCCTCAACTCCTAATAATTTTAAGTTTATGTATTGGAAAATAAGCAAGTCAGATGGTCAACCCAGCTGTTTTAAAATAATTTGAACGGTATAAAATATAGATACCGCTGATCAAGCTTATTATTTACTAAAGTTTTCCAATATTCTATAACTATCCTTGTCCGATTGAAGTACCTGTATATGTGAGCATAGTTTTTGGCAGGTAGATAAGTATTAACCATAAGAAAAGCCAGACAGCTCAAGTTATCTGGCTTTTTAGGTATGACCTATTATCTGTATTACGAAAGAAAAAAGCCTAACGCTTACGTCCTATAAAGCACTTTAACGACATGCCAACCAAATTTAGTTTTTACTAAATGCGGAGTAAATAGTTCGCCGTTGAAGCAGACTTTATCAAATGCTGGCACCATTTGACCTTTTTTAAACTCACCTAAGTTACCGCCCTTTTTAGCTGACGGGCAGGTTGAGTGTTTCTTAGCCAGCACATCAAAATGGGCACCTTTTTTAAGCTTAGCGATAATATCCTCCGCCAGCTCTTTATCTTTTACTAAAATATGCAATGCGCTAGCGGTACGAGCCATAATGTAAAGCCTTTATAAAATATTAATTATCGGGGTATTATATCACTACTTACCTTGGTCGCTAAACTCACCTGTACGCTCTACTTCATCAAAAGTCATTATCTGACCATTACACATTGAGCTATCGTTTTGAAGACCGCTTAGAGCCTCGGCCTTTTGCAGGACGCTTACCGTTTGTAGCAGGTTTGCCATTGCCACCAGTCTTCTTATTATGACCAGAAGGACGCCCACCTTTAGAACCTGCTGGTTTCCTAGCACCATCTTTAGGATGTTTACTACTCCCCTTTGCCGCGCCTGCTGATTTAGAAGACGCTTTTGATTTTGACGAGCTATTAGTACGAGCATTTTTTTTTGGTGTATTACGAGATTTCTTAGCCGCATTTTTGTCTTGCGAAGAAGAATCTTCTATAGAGTTAAGTAAAACAGACAACTCTTTTGGGGTTAAATCTCGCCAATCTCCAACTGGAAGACCCTTAAGAGTCACATTCATAATCCGCGTACGCTCAAGCTTCACGACTTCATAACCAAAATGCTCACACATCCGGCGAATTTGACGGTTTAACCCCTGTACTAGCGTGATGTTAAATACGGTGGGAGCCACCTTAGTCACTGGGCATTTTTTGGTCATCGTGCCCAAAATAGGCACACCGCTTGCTAAACCCTCAATAAAACTATCCGTTATCGGTTTATTAACCGTCACCAAATACTCTTTTTCATGATTATTACCAGCACGTAAGACCTTGTTCACTAGGTCGCCATTGTTGGTCAAAAAGATTAAACCTTGGGAATCTTTATCCAAACGACCAATCGGAAAAATACGCACCCCGTGTCTAACAAAATCGACAATGTTATTTTTCTCGGAGCTTTCAGTAGTGCTCACAATGCCCACTGGCTTATTCAATACAATAAAAACAAAATCATCTGCCTCTCGCGGCTCAATGAGCTGTCCATTGACTTTTACCGTATCGCCAGCAACCACCTGATCGCCTACTTGAGCACGCTTACCATTGACGTAGACATTGCCTTGTTCAATAAAGCGGTCAGCGTCTCGCCTGGAGCAAATACCGCTTTCGCTGATGTATTTATTTAAACGAGTCGAGGAAGTATTAAACATAAAGTACCATTTTCACCTAGTAAAAAGCCTTTTTTTGCTAAGAAAAAGACTAAATTGAATGGATTATCGTCAGCGAGATGGCTCACATTATATAGGAAATTCAGTACCCATTTTAAAGGAGAGGGCAATCTAGAAATAGATGCATAATCGTACAAATCGAAGTTGTGTCAAAACAGCTTTTTAAGGTTGCTAAAAGTGCAAAAAAACTATACAAATTGAAAGACGTGGGACGGACAAACGAAGCCAATCTCTAGGCAAACTATTCAAAACCCCCCCTCTAATAGATGGGCTGTATTTCTCAATTTAAACTCAGTATGTAAGTCATAAAACGTTCCTGGGTCTTCAACATTATTAAGCAAATCGCGTTTATTAAGCGCCACAAACATTGCTAGCGAATAAGCTGGACAATGGATAGACTTCTTGGGATTAAATTCAATATCTGTAAAGGCTTGATATTGCATGACTTCTTCGTGTAACTGAGTGTTTTGCTTTAACGCATTGACATACAGCCAATCATAAAACGCGGTTAATGGCTCTAAATGCCACTCCATACCAAAATCATTGTAACCAATGAGCTCACCAGAGGATTGCAAGCGCTCGTCTTTTTTGGCCTGTCTTGGTGGCACTGTCAGCAAGTCACTATAGGGACCGCCATGTTCAAACACCTTGCTCGCCTGAAAGATGTTTTCAACACTGTGCTGTGCGCCATTATGCTCGTCAGTGAGCTTTAAGCTAAGTGGACTGAGCAAAAAACTGAGCTTATTGCCAGACTTACTAGATAGCTCTAAGACGTGGTTGAATCCATATTTCTTACGAATGACTTGATGCATATCGTTGATGGATTTTTTCTTTTGCCGACTGGCAAACCCCACATGCCGCTCAAACCTAACCATATCCGTTTTTACCAGATTGTCACTGTTGACTCTAGGCATAAATACGGGTTTGTGTTCTACAGCGTCTTGTCTTTGTTCCATAATTTGATTTCTTTATTTCATAACAATGAGCATTATATCAATAGTTTTGTATAAATGTTCCTTCATAACGCTAGCGCTTGCCTTTTATCTTGCCTTTATAAAGGAGTATTACTGGTCATGGAAAGACCACTACATCATCCCCTTCTTGCCAAGGCTGATACTTCGTCATCGCTTGTGTAAATACTGGGTGCACCAACCAATGCTGTAGCCAGCGCTGTAAGTTCGGATAAGGCAGACTATAAAAAACCTCGCGATCCACATGAGCGAATTGACGGACAAAAGGCATGATACCTATATCGGCAATGCTTATACTCTCTCCCATTAAATAATGGTTTTTGGCTAACTGCTTCTCTAAAACTTGTAAAAACGCCTCACCCCGTTGTCGATATGCCTCTTGGGTCATCTCAGGGTGACGATCAGCATATTTATAACGATCCAGCCAATGTTTAAATTCATTGTCATTTTCGTCAATCAAGGCATTTGCTTGGTGAATAACTTCTGCATCAAGTAGCCCTTGCGGATCGTTTTGCTTAAGCGCCCATATCATGATCTCTCGACTCTCTTCAATGACTTCACCATCTATAAGCTGTAAAACAGGCACGGTTCCCTTCGGGCTAATCGCTAGCATCTGTGGCGGTTTATTTTTTAATATTATCTCTCGCAGCTCCACTTGCAACTCAGCAAATAAGATACCAAGCCTAGCACGCATGGCATAAGGACAGCGACGAAAAGAGTACAGGCGATGAAGTGAGGAAGTCATAAATATTTTTCGCAATTGAATCTGGATGAATGAGCTTAAAGATGAAGTCTATTATCTTATCATCAACCACATTGTTTGATACATTAAAAGTTTTACACTAAAAAAATTCATACTAAATGACACATTCGCTGTGTCGCAGTGTGAGTCGGTTTGTGGCAGACTTATCACCAGACTTCATCAATTATTATTTTATAAACACATACTTAAAGATATATTCACTTTTAGAGATAAAAGCCTATCTCGTAACAAAATTAAGTAAAGTCAAATTACAACGATCTAATATGATGACTTATCAACTAAAAGGGGAAAAGTGTGACTTTAGCAAAAAACCCTCGTTTAAATATACCACCGGTGTATATCGAACCAAGAGATTTTGCTGATTATCTGACTATTCAGCAGGATTATTGCTTGTTTTTAGATATCGATGGCACGCTTGCTGATTTTACGCTGGATCCAAAAGACAGCAGCATTCCTGATACAACCTTGTCCCTCATAAAAGACATACAAAGCTGCGGTGTTGAGATAGGTGTTGTGACGGGACGTAGCTTGGCTGAAGCAAAGCAAATGCTATCTCCTATACAAGTACCGATTGCAGCCACTCATGGTCTCGAAATAGAATTTGATCGTAATGAAGCTCAAAGTACAAACTACGACAATTCAGATACTTTGCAATTTGATAACACTGAACTTAGCGCTATCAAATTGGCCATTACCCAATCCTGCAAACCTTATAAAGACTTTACCATAGAAGATAAGCCTTATTCCGTCGCTCTGCACTATCGCCAAAATCCTGACTTAGCTGACACAGCGTATGCCATTATGGCAAAAACGGTAAAAAATCATGGCAATTGGACATTGAAACAAGGCAAATATGTTTGGGAGGCGGTACCAAAAGGGGCGGATAAAGGCGCAGCTATTTTGACCTTATTAAAGAAAATACAAACCGATCATAATCTTTGTCCTATCTTTATCGGTGATGATATCACTGATGAGACAGGATTTAGCGCCATACAACAAGAGGATGCCCTAAGCGACAATACATCTATGACCCAGCTTGGTCAGCCAATAAAAGGTATGGGCATTAAAGTAGGTAGTGAAGCCACTTGTGCTCATTACTACATACATGACATTACTGAGGTGACCGCTCTCCTTCGTAGCTTTTTGGCTTTTTGTCAAAACAGGGCCACTCTTTTATCTGAGTCAACCGCTCCTAATGACTTTATTACTAAAAAAACAACGAGATGTCTTATATGAGCCGCTTAATCGTCTTATCTAATCGGGTTAAGATGCCTGATAACAACCCAATGGCAGGCGGACTTGCTGTCGCCCTTCATGACATGCTAATAGGAAACTCAGGCATTTGGATGGGCTGGAATGGTGATATTGTAGACGCTTGTGACGACGGCGCTGACAATGAATTTCGCAGTAACGAACAAGATGCTGCAACCGATGCCGATGTACAAGTGGCGAATAAGAACATCACTTATATGACCACTGCCCTAACGTCTAGACAGTATCAGCATTTTTATTGCGGATTTGCTAATAATGTATTGTGGTTGCTGTTGCACGAGCAAGCCCATCTGATTAATCAAGCGCCAGAAGATTATGCAGGCTATCAAGCGGTCAACCAACTTTTTGCCAAACAATTAAAAAAGATCATTCAACCTGATGATGTCATTTGGGTACATGATTATCACTTTTTAAGTGTGGCATATTATTGTAGGCAGCTGGGCTTAAATAACCGTATCGGCTTGTTTTTGCACATCCCGTTTGCTCCCCTCACATTTTGGCAAAAGCTTGATCAAAGTCCTGAATTGATTAAGCACCTTGCTCATTACGATGTATTCGGTACACAAACTGAGCAAGATAAAGCCAATTGTCTGGCGGTTTTTAACCATTATTTAAAGGACAGCTATCTAAACACCCGTCACTTAACCGGTAGTATGTCAAAAACTGGCAGCATATTAAAAACTGATAATATGCTCAAAAAGCCTTCAAATAAATCTTCACATACAGCACAAAAACTTACGAAGTCCAATCGATCGGCTGGTATGCAGTTGGTACTCAACCTAGACTTAGATGCCCCGCATCGCATAATGATTGATGCTTATCCAATCGGTATAGATGTCGCCAAAATACAACAGCAAGTCATCAACTCATCTTCATATTTATCTTCGCAATATAAAAGACAAATGCCAGAGAAGACTGATATAAAATCAGCCGTTCAACAGATAATCGCGGTAGATAGAATTGATTATTCCAAAGGATTGTTAGAGCGTTTTTCGGCCTATCGCCAGTTTTTGCAGCAGTATCCCGCCTATCAAAATCAGCTAAAATTGATACAAATTGCTTGTCCTAGTCGCTTAGATCTGCCCGTTTATCAGCAGCTTTATGACGATGTTAGACAGACTGTCAATGAGGTAAATCAACAATTTTCACCGATTGGGGTGCAATCAGATGCTTTTAAAATTGACGATGTAAAGGCATGTAATCTCGCTACTTTTGACTCTACAAATAGTTGGCAGGCGATTACTTATAGTGAAAACGTGTTAAGTCATGGAGAATTGATGGCAGCGTTTTGGTACAGTGATATTGGCTGGGTAAATTCGCTCAAAGACGGTATGAACCTAGTCGCCAAAGAATATATTGCCGCACAAAATCCAGATAATCCTGGGGTGCTGCTACTCTCTAATTATGCAGGAGCGGCCGAGCAAATGCAGGCAGCTGTCATCATCGACCCGCACAATCCAAAGAGCATTATAGAAGGTCTAAAAACTGCTCTAACGATGCCACTAAAAGAGCGCAAGTCTCGTTATCAGACGTTATTGCAAGGTCTTTGGCAGTACGATTTACAAGCTTGGCAGCAAGACTTCTTAGAGGATTTATACCGATGATATTTTGTCGGTAGTTTATGACTAATGACATTTAACCCATAGCTAGTCTTTGGGCCTAATCTCAGTAATTGATTTATAACAATAATTAGGGAACCCTTATGCTGGATGCAAAAGTTACTTTATTGCAGGACATTAAAGTCGCTATAAAAGACGTGATGAGTACTGATTTAACGGGTACTGATGATAAAGCGATTGATTCGCCTATCATAACGGACGAATTGCGCCGTGACATATTAAATATCTTAATCACTTATGATGACAAA
Source organism: Psychrobacter sp. ENNN9_III (assembly GCF_001462175.1). Taxonomy (NCBI): domain Bacteria; kingdom Pseudomonadati; phylum Pseudomonadota; class Gammaproteobacteria; order Moraxellales; family Moraxellaceae; genus Psychrobacter; species Psychrobacter sp. ENNN9_III. Next base: position 14,126 of record NZ_LNUO01000129.1, on the reverse strand, counting down.
ATCCCGCATCCTGCCAGCGGTATTACCAGTAATGATGAAACCAACTTACGTACATTAGTTCGTTGGCAAGTGCTGGCGTATGTTGCCAGTATCGACTTAACGATTGTAAAGTGGTTTGAGTCGCACTTAGATGCCCTAAGTATCTTGCACGAATTGGGTTATGACAAAGCAATAAAAGGGCTATGTGCAGTTTGGGCCTCAGAGGGTCACCCTGATCCCATACACTATCAGCAAGGCAAAATAAGTGGCACAAAAGCGTGGTGTTCAGGCGCGAATATTGTCAACTATGGCGTAATGACTTATCGAGATAAGCATGGACGCTCACAACTGCTGGTCGTGGATATGCAGCAAGATGGCATTGCGATTGATAATAGTGCATGGCAAGCAGTAGGTATGCAAGCCACTGATACTGCCACTATAACGTTCGATCAGGTAACGGCCGATACTGCTGGGGAAGCCGATGCGTACCTAGAGCGCGTAGGATTTTGGCATGGAGCGGCAGGAGTTGCTGCTTGCTGGTATGGCGCAGCCTCATGTATAGCCACTTATTTAATGCAGTCTTATCAAAAAAAGCCAAACGACTATAAAGCCATGTATTTGGGGCAAGTCAGTACAGCATTAAGTGTGACTCAGCAGTATTTTCATCATGTCGCTCAACTTATAGATACCCAGCCCACGCTGTCCCATGAGTTGGCTATTCGCGAGTTAAGGGCGCATGTCGAGCAAGTCGCTCGGCAAGTAATAGAGAGTGCTGGACAAGCATTGGGCGCGGCACCATTTTGTGGTAACGCGCATTTTGCAAGATTAACAGCAGATCTAAGCGTGTTTATCCGCCAAAGTCATGGCGCGTTTGATTTACAAAAAATTGGCGAGCTATCTAGCGCAACCAGTGATTTAACAGACGGGCAGGTAAATATATGGCAACTGTAATTTCTACTATGGCTACGTCTGAGAGTCATCATCCAATCGTTGGCGATCGTATGATAGCAGGCGATGGCACCAGTATAGAGAGTTGGAAAAACTGGCAAGGGCTACAAAACCTACCTCGGTTAGATATTGCCAAGCGTTTTTCACCAAAGCAGCGGGTGTGCATTTTTGCCCCGCATCCTGATGATGAAATATTGGGCTCTAGTGGTTTGCTACAGCAAGTAGCGGTTAATGGCAATCCTATTATTCTGATTCACGTGACCAATGGCACGCAAAGCCACCCAGACTCACAGATTTATCCTCCGCAGCAGCTTGATATTATCCGTCCAAAAGAAAGCCTAGCGGCGTTAGAAGTATTGGGCATTGCCCACCAAGTGACCATCGTTGCGCTAAATTTGACGGATGGCGATGTGTTTGCCGAACAAGAGCAGTTTGAGCAAAAACTGGCCGCTATTATCCAGCCTGATGATATTTTGGTGACGCCTTTTATGCACGACGGCCACCCAGATCATGAGGCGACAGGGCGTGTGGTCACCGCATTTGCTAAGCAGCGGCATCTAGCGTGTTATCAGGTATTGATTTGGGCATGGCACTGGGCTAAGCCTGCCGACACTCGCATTCCTTGGCATCATGCCGTTAGAGTCGATTTGAACGCTGAGCAATTACAGCTTAAAAGTCAAGCAATTGCCTGTTTTGACAGTCAAATTACCGTTGATGAAAGTACGGGCAACCCCCCTATTTTATCTGCTCAAACCATTGCTAGAATTAGCCAACCTTGGGAAGTTTATCTATATGAGCCACTCACCTAAATCGATGTCATCAGCCGACGTTGCTGATTGTTTCGCCAAAACAACTTTGGACAGTTTTACTCATATTGACAATCGTACTGATGCCTACTCAGAAACGTATTTTGATGCCTTATATAACGACAACACTGATCCATGGGAGTATCAGACCCGCTGGTATGAAAAAAGAAAACGTGATATCTGTCTAGCGTTACTACCGCAGGAGAAATATAGCAATGCTATTGAGTTGGGTTCTGGCAATGGCGTATTTAGCGAGTTATTGGCCCAACGTTGTCAGACTTTGACATGCGTAGATGGCAATCATCAGGCAGTAGCACTTGCCAAACAACGCTTGACGAATCACGCTCATGCTAAGGTGATTCAAGGGATTATTCCTAATACGTTATTAGATTTACAAGATGCGCTGTCAGCAGCCTATCCTTCATCAGAAACAGAGGTTTCGGACGCGCATAACCCCCCTTTTGATTTAATTGTCATTAGTGAGATTTTGTATTATTTATCACCCACTGATATCGACAAGGTTATCGCTTGGTCTCAGCAAAACCTTGCAATAGGCGGTACTATATTGTTCTGCCATTGGCGATATAGTATTGATGGCTTTGTGATGACGGGTGAGACGGTGCATCAACGTCTGCACCAAACCTTTCATACGATAAATGATAAAGAGACGCATCAATCAACGTTTACTCATCAAAGCCAAATTGTAGATCGTGATTTTTTATTAGACGTTTGGCAGCGCTCTCCACGCTCGGTCGCCATGCAAGAAAACCTGATATGACGAATATAATGAAGTATGACGGAGTAAGGCCAGTCGCCAAACAATGAGAGATTTATGGACGATATAAATATCGGTATAGTGATTCCCGCTCACAATGAGGCATCGACTATTAGCGCTTGCCTAGAATCTGTGCAAACTGCCATTGAACGACTCCCCTCGACCATTACCGCATATCCGCTTGTCGTGCTTGATAGCTGCACCGATGGCACTTTCTCTCTTGTCAAACAGGTAGCTGTTAATCATATAAGCTGTGAGTATCGCTGTGTGGGACGGGCGCGAGATATGGGTATTCGACATGCGATTGCACAGGGGGCGACGTGGATTGCTTGTACAGACGCTGACACAGTTGTGACTACAGATTGGCTGGTGCAGCAAGTCGCTCACCTAACCCAACAGTCGACTGATATGATTTGCGGTGTGGTAAGTGTCGATGACTGGACCAACTTGTCACCACAAACGCGGCGCGATTATATTGCTCACTATCAAGACAAGATGGGACATCAGCATATCCATGGAGCAAATCTGAGTTTTAGCAGTCAAGCTTATCTTGACGTTGGTGGCTTTAGTCTCCTACCATGTCATGAAGATGTGGATTTGGTCAAAAAATTTGAGACCCAAGGTTATGCTATCACTTGGAGCAATCGCGTGCGTGTCATCACCAGTAGCCGTATAGATGGCCGAGTAAATGACGGTTTTGCCGCGTTTTTATCGGATTTGGAACAAAGCAATTTATAGTAAAGATTGATAATGCTCACAAATACTTTCTTTGATAACTGCTTGACGCTCTGCCTCATCCAATGTGGCAAACGCTGATGGCAGCCGTAACTGAGCCAAACGTGAGGCTGCACCATGAGACATCCAATCTGCCTCATCACAAGCAAAATCTACCTCTGCTTGTAGGCGATGTTTAGGTAAATGATTGGTGCTATACGCTAATTCATATTTTATCTGCGCGATATCTTCTGCAAATGGCTCATAAGGCAACTCAAGTACCGTAAATAGCTTGGCTAAAAACTCATCGGCTGTAAAATATTTATCTATATAGCTACCATCAAGCCCGAGATGTTTATTTGATAAGACATGACGCAGGCGCTCACAGGCGGGTATGGTGTGCTTTAGAGGGTAACCCATAGTTTTTACAATGTCTTGCGCACGCAGTTCAAGCGTGTCTATTTGAGTGATAGCATATTGTGCTAAAGAATGACGCGGATGATAACGGCGAGTATATTTGGATGGGCTGGTTGAATGGCTCATGATATTGAACACCTTAGATTCCTATAACTCCGACAAAAAAGTATAAAATCAGGCACAAATGAGGATGTCGGAGTACAGGCTCATGCGCTTTACCAGGATTGTTTTATATCGTGCTGGAAGTTGCAAGGTTTGTACATCACCACTGATTGCAATTATGATAATTTGCAATAGCAATTGGCAAGGACAAAGCTGTTAAACCCACGATAATTTGTTGAATGATGATAGCACATCAACTGCTAAGAAATAAATACTGATATGTGTGCTTCTTTTTTAGAATTATTGTTAGTCCGTAACATATAACGCTAAACCACTTATTAACAATCATTAGCAAAAAAGCCCTTTCACTAATGCCTTTGACTTGGTATCTTGCCTCTCCATTCTTATATCGCCAAAGGTGTTTGACCCTACTATTGGCTAACCTTCTTATTGTATTAGAGCGTGTCCTCATTGTTCTTATTTATCGAGTGAGGACGCGCCCTAGCATTTTCTTGTATTGGATCTTATGAAACACAACCTTGAGGCGAGCTCAAATGCTCGCCGGACTCAGTATTTTCAAGTATTCTTGATGGGCGTCAGCGCCTTTATTATGAATACTACAGAATTTGTACCCGTCGCGCTCTTAAGCGACATTGCCCAAGACTTTTCTATCACCACAGCTGAGACGGGCTGGATGCTGACGCTGTATGCTTGGATCGTCGCTGCTATGTCATTGCCGCTGATGCTACTGACCAGTCGATTTGAGCGTAAAAGCTTACTCCTAGCATTGTTTGCAGTATTTATTGCCAGTCATGTGTTATCCGTATTTGCGTGGAGCTTTGATGTACTGCTCATTAGTCGCGTAGGTATTGCGCTATCGCATGCGATATTCTGGTCCATCACGGCAGCGATTGCCATACGTGTGGCACCAGAAGGCAAAAAGGCGCTGGCACTTAGCGTGCTTGCAACCGGTACCTCATTAGCAATGGTGCTAGGTGTGCCTTTAGGGCGATTGGTCGGTCAATGGTTTGGCTGGCGCGCGACGTTTGGCGGTATTGGCGGTATTGCCTTTATCGTATTTGTGCTGCAAATGAGACTGTTGCCAACATTGCCGAGTATGTTTGAAGGCTCATTTAGGAAAATCCCAGAGTTGCTGAAAAACCCATTATTGGTCTGCCTGTATTTGCTCATCCTACTGGTCTTTACAGCGCATTATACCGCCTACTCTTATATCGAGCCTTTTATGCGTCAGGTCGGCTCAGTCAGTGAAAACTCGGCTACTTTCGTCCTGCTACTGTTCGGTGTCGCAGGGTTTGCAGGCAGTGTGATATTCAGTCGTTGGGGTGATAGGTTCAATACCAGATTGATGCTGATATCGACGATACTGATGCTACTGTCGATGCTTACCCTTTCGTTTGTCGTAACGTCTATATGGGCACTCAGTCTGAATGCCTTACTCTGGGGATCTGCACTTATGCTACTGATTATCTCCATGCAGGCTAAAGTCATCATGGTCGATTTCAATGCGCAAGACATGCTGATGTCGATGTTCTCAGGTATTATCAATTTAGGGATTGGTACAGGTGCGCTATTTGGAGGTTATGCGGTGACGCATTTATCATTGTCAAGCGTGGGGTATGTTGGGGCAGCTATCGCTGTTATGGCATTGCTACTGATGCTATTTATGATAAAATGCTTTCCTGAGTTAAGTAGAAGACTCGGTTAGCTAAAAGCCCAAAGTTGTAGCTGAAGTTAAATTACAGCAGTCAAAATGCCAGCCACTTAGATGGGCTGGCATTTTTTATAGTTAAATTAAAAAGCGTCACACTTTCACACATGAGACTTTACACCATTCACTTAACTCAGCTCAATTTCAGCAGAAAAGTCAGCCATTAGCTCTTCAAAAAATGCCTTACCTGAGTTTGATAACAAGTAATTCTGTGTAATTGGGTGTACATACATAATGTGACGCTCAACCAAAATAGACTTAATACTCTTAAATAAATCCTCACCCATATTGGCACGTTCCAAGATCTCTTTGGTCTCTGGCATTGCTTGTATCTTATTAAACTCTGCTAGGCTAAGGCCACCATTGGCGACACTGAGCTTCTCTAAACGATAATTGTGTGAAGTGATGTATTTACCTAATAGCAGAAGCAAGCAATAAGCTTTCATCGCGATATCAGTCTTAGCCATATCATGCGCCTGACCTTTGATGATATAGACATAGTCGGCATTGGCAATCAAACTAAAGCCGCTCATCGCATATTGGTTTTTGTAATCACCCAGATTGTCCATGATTTCAGAAAACAAAGCCTCAGTTTCAAACTCACCATGAGAGCCAAGACGTTCTCGATTGATAATGCGACCATTCATTAGGTGATTATATATCTCAACACTTTTATACATATCAACCATCGCTTGCACCTTATTGTATTGTTATCTGCGACATAGCATCTTTAAATTTTATTTTGTGAGGTTTTGGAAGTTTATTTTTGAGATTTTGGGGGTTTATATTGGAGGCTTATATAATCTAAGTAATAGTTATCATCCTCCAGCCGTTGCCTTTGTCTGCTTTGCCGAACACAGCTTTTATTCAATAAAGGCAAGAAAACCCAGCTTTTATTCAATAAAGGCAAGAAGAACTCTAACCCATATAAAGTATCGAGTAGAGAAAAGTCGTCCAATGACTGACGTAAATGAGCGTCTATCAAGTCATGGATATCGTCAATATTTACAGCAGTAGGCAGATACATGGTCAACTGCATAATTTGGTTTTTACGTTTTTGCAATTCATTATTTGGCGGTGTTGGCGCATGAATGATATCCAGCTTCGGTTTTAATGGCTGTTGCTGGATTTGCTCATAATAATGTTTAAACTGCAAAACACTTTTATCTGGATTTCTATCAAATCGTGCAGAGAAACTCTGTTTATGAGCACCTAATCCATCGAAGCATCGCATTGCAGCGATATCCTCTACATCAGGCGTTAGATAAATGTGCTTACGTCCACCATGACGGAAAGCCACAAATGTCTCCATCAGCTCATTGAAGCGCTGCTCAATCGCCATAAAATAACGCCGCTCCTCTGAAAAATTATAAAGATATGCCAGCAATCGGTCTGACAACTCTCGAATATCTTTATAATATGAGGTAATAGCGGTTAATTTGTATTGGATGGCAATAGCAAAAGATTCGTTACCGTCTTGACGATAATGATTAATCAAATTATCCACAGTTTGTACAAAGTTTTGACTATTGACCAGTTGCAAGTCAGGGTTGATAAATTCTAAGCAGGGCTGTACATAACGGTCTTGTAGCTTTTAAGCCAATAAGTAGAGCTCATTAACATTGTGGTGATGCTCACCCGAATCTAATGACTTATATTGCTCCGCAACTTCATCAACCTTATGATGAAGTACACGAATATTTTCTTTGACCGTGGTCAAAATCTGGCTGATTAACTCCCAAAACAGCTGCAAGTTTTCATTATAAGTATCAGAGCCTATCTCACTGCTCATGATTTTTTCCGTAACGCCTAGCATTTGTGTGCGTAGCGACTCAAACTTAGCAAGGCTTAGCTCTTTATTACGCGATACATCCAAAAACACTAGCAAATCATAAACGACTTTTGAGAGTACCAACGAGCCTTTTAGCTTATCACGATGGGTAAATATTCCCCCTTCTAGCAAACTCTGTAGGCTTAATATATTCTTTAAAGAAGCGTCGTCTTGACCGAGTACTCTCTGATTATAAAATCGCACATAGAAAGCTTCTGGAAACTCAAGCGCACCGCCTTGGCTATTGATGTAATCAATAAATTTAAAGAAATCATTTTTGAACTTCAATACCGCACTAATAAGCACATCGCGATTGATTAATATCAGCTTACCTCATGGCTATCAATAGAGGTCCGAGTCCTATGAATGGCTAGGTCACTTTCTTTGTTAGAACTGTCAGAGCTTGAACTGTCATGATTGGAGACTGATTCATCATCCAAACCAAGCTCAGAGCTACTATCCTCTTGAGTACCCCAAAAGTTAATCGCTTCAGGCATGATATTGAGTACGCAATCCGCCACCTGCGGTACATGCTCAAGCACATTATAATCCACGTGTATCCAGCGTTTGACCGACTGACATACAGAGGTGCGCTGTGTGGGCGTCGCACAAAATGCAGAAAATCCATGTTGACCAATACACTCAATAATGGTTTTGGTATTGGTGTCATCAAGATCACCAATCTCATCAATAATGATGGGCATTTTAAACGAGCTATTGGGCATGAATATGCGCCCAAGCAAGATGGCAATGATCGAAGCCGTTATGGTGCTGGTTGTACCGCCCGACTGTGACTTATCAGTGATCGTGCCATCGGACTTTTGGTATTCAAAGCTGATTTTGCTAATGATGTCTCGCATTTTTAGCAGACCTGTACGCTTACTAGCATGCTTATCGACATAGCTAATGAGCGACTGATAAAATTCTCGTCCCATAAGCTTGGTTTGGGTAACGTCATAGCTTTGATACAGCTTATAGACATGATTGAAGTCTGCATGGCGGTGTAGCTTTAGCCGCACTTGGTCAAGGTTAGATATCTTGTGGGTGTTAAGCTCTTTGTTGATAGTAGCGATGCTGTCCGTTAGTAATTGATGTGCGTCGCTTATCTCTTTGAGCTGATTACTAATAATATTATTGTGTTCGGCAATCTGCTGTGTTTGGACGTTTTGCTGGTACGCCAAGGTGGTAAAGCTGGTGTTATAGGCATCAACTATTTGACCCATCTGTACCAAATTCTGGATTTCTTTAAAGGTATCTACCCTCTCGTTTGGAACTTCTTTTGTAAAATCTATCACTTCCGATTTAAGATAGGCTTGCTCTGTGACCAAGTCTCCTGCTTGTGCTATTAGTTTATTAATTTGGGCAACATCTAATTCTAATTGATTACCATTGTGTGTTTGCACATACTCTACTTCGTAATTTTCAATGTCTTCTTCACTATAATACTGATGATTAGTTGCCTTTGAAATCTGCTTTAAGCCAGTGTCATAAAACTCAAACTTGCTACTATTCTCTTCCAGTTGTTGTTTTTTGGACTGAGCTTGATTTAAGCGTTGGCTTGTTTGTCTTTTCTGCAGCTCTAATTCTTTTAATTCATCACTGATGGCTTGCTGAGACTGTTGTTTGTCTGTAAGTTCAGCTCTATATTTACTCAAGTCCTCCATAGCAATATCAAAGCGTTTTAGAGCATTAAGATGTGTATCCAAAGTGGCAATCTTGCCTGCAATCTCTGTTAAACGCTTACGCCGTGACTCTCCACTACTATCAGCCATAGTGAGATTGATTTCTTTAATTTTCTTATCAATATTTTTGATCTTCTTTTCCAGCTCTTCAATGTCTTGGCGTAGTTGTGTCGCCTGCTCTTCGGCATTGAAAGCTTGTGTTTGCGTATTTGGCAAAACCAAATCTTCAAACGCAAGTAAATCACTATCAGTGGTAAAAAAGTTGGCAAAATCATCTAAAACACGATGATGAGCATCTGTCAGATTCATTGCTACATCGGCAAAATCAGCATTTAAACTCACTAACACATCTGCTGTGTGCGGTGCTACTTGGCTTAATAATAGGCTATGAATATTCTGTGCTTGAGTTTTCTTTTTATCTAGTTGCTGACGATGATTGTTTTGCTGACTGACCATTTGCGTAAGCATCTGCGCTGTTTGTTCGCTATCACTAAGAGCTGCTTGTTCCGCCGCAAGCTGTTGATGATCAACATTTAATGACTTATATAGCTCATCAGCATTTGTACTATCATGTTCGGACATCACCTGCTGGGCAGTCACTATTTGTTGATTGGTTGCATCGAGAGTGTTTTTTAGCTGAGTAATAACACCTGCCAGCTGATTCTGTTTTTTATCGAGATCATTGTACTGATTACTTAATACTTGATGGGCTGATTGCGCCTCACTTAGATCTTGGCTGGCTTGTTGATGACTGCTGGTATACGTGCTTTTTTGCTTGGTTAATTGACGAGATAATATGGCGTGTTGTTTACCAATCTCCATAATTTTTGCGTTTAGATGCTCAAAGCTGCTTTTGATGTGTGCGTAACGTTCTTTATTATTATTGAGTATTTGTAGCTCTTCACCCTTTTGTATGAGTTGATAGTAGTCTGCTTCTATGCTGGCAAGGTCGGCACTCATCTTCTCTTGAGGGCGACTGCGCTTCATCTCAACTAAAGTGGCGATAGCATCCGCGAGTGACTCACTATCTCCTGTACCCGCATCAAACGCCATTTGATAGATGTTACTAAAGGCTTTTACTGCATTTCTATTATTATCTGACAAGGGCACGATACAATAGCGGCTGTCATCACGGGCAAAGTTGTGGTACATCAGCTCCACGAGTCGCTTGTCATCATTGACATGGATGCCATTATGCTTTTTATTAAATGCCAACAGCTTGTTGATACTAATGTCTTCAGCGAAGTTATGGGTATCACTGTTCCAAAATAGCGGCCGCACTAACTCATAGGCAGCGGTAAAACACTGTTCCAAAATAGCGGCCGCACTAACTCATAGGGCAGCGGTAAAAACACTCGATAATAACGATAGCTGCCTGCTCGATACAGCACTACGCAAGATGTGCCCAAATCGTTTTCTATTTCCATCGCCAAAAATGACTTATCCGACGGAAAGTAAAACTCGTAGGAGTCTTCTTTAGAGTAAGTGCCTGCTTTACCTTTGAATTGGAATTTTTTATCACAAGAGCTAAAGTCAGTTTCCGGATACAGCATAAGCTTAGTAGCAGCCAAGCTTGCTGTCTTGCCAGCATTATTAGCACCAAATAAGGCTAAATGCTCATCAAGCATAATCTCTGAATAAGCATGACTAGCAGAGTTAACGAATACAATCCGCTTTAGGACAAAATTTAGGGCAACGTCTACAAGCATGTCATTCATACAAAAAGCTTTCCTGTTCTATGGCTTTAAAATTTCGGCTAAGTACTTGGCAAACTTGAGTTAAACCCTGATGGTCTGCCGTAAGACTTCTAACTCTAGCGACATCATCAGCCGAAACTCGGCGTACTACTTGACCGACTCTATCTTGAATATCACTCGGCATTAAAAATTCATAATTTATATTGGGTAGTAGATTAATGATGTTTTTAGCTATAGTCACGCCGCCCAAGTCGATATCAAAACAGAAATACAGCTTTTGGTAGCTTGCCAAAAAATCTTTATGCAGTACATTGCTAATCTCATTACCAGCAGCAAAAACGATATCATAGCTTCTACTGTCAAATTGGCAATAAGACTGCAAAAAACCCACTGTTTTTTGCCATTGCAGAAACAACTGTCTGTTTTCTATCAATAGCACATCAGTAGCTTGTAGCCGTTGAGCGCTGTTAATAATAGAATTTGGAGGGAAGCTAGCTTGACCATGCTCGTCAAACAACACCACGATGGGATATGCTGAGGTGTTGCCTGCTGTGTCTTGAGAGCTGGGCTTTATCATCATCAAATAAGAGCCCATCACCTTATGCTGATGACTGAGATTTTGCTGTGCAGCGCTAACGCGATCAGCACCTGCTTGATCAATGAACCTAGTCAGTTCTACTAATAATTCATCTTCAATATGAGTGACTCGGTAGCTATTCCCTTTTACTTTATCTGCTTTGATATTTGTGAGCTCAAAGCGATAGTCCAAATTCAAACCTTTTATGAGCGTTTGTAGACGGATCAGATTAATAGGTTTGTCGTTATGGATATTATCTAGAATATTACGCAGGCTATTGGCACTCATGGCATACTTTTGTGTTGTTTAAGATGTGAACCAAGGCTTAATGTATGCAAAAGTCCCAATCAATGCAAGGTTTAATGTATGCAAAAGTCCCAATCAATGCAAGGTTTAAAATAATCTTATGTTTGCTCTATGCTTTTGTAACTTAGCATTCAAAGCCAAACTTTATAATCATTTCAGCTATTTACTCAAATACTAGTTTTGCTTAATTACTAGTTTTGCTTAAACACCTATTGAACGAACGTTCAGGTAAAGTTATACTCATTTCTATTGGACATAATTATGCAACAGTTGATTAAAGACTGACACAAATAGCTAAGCAAGGAGCGAAAGCTATATGAATAAGATTCAAATCAGGGAAGTATTTTTCTTCGATCTAAATACAATTATAATGGGCATCACGAACTTTCGAATTCTTCAACTTGTTGGAGATTCGTGATGCCTGAGGACATTATTCAACCAGATAAAGCTCATACACCTCCCCTCAGACTAGGCAGCTTACATTACGCTTGGATTGTGGCTGCGACAGGCTCTGTGGCGATGTTTTGTGGACTCGGTTTAGGGCGATTTGCATTTGGTATGCTATTGCCATCGATGTCGGCTTCTTTGGGACTCAACTACACTCAAAGTGGAATACTGGGATTCACTAACTTGATAGGATATCTCGTTGCGGTCCTTCTAAGTCCGCTAATCATACCTCGATTTGGTACTCGAGTTACTGGTACTGCCAGTCTGCTCTTAATTGCAGCCTCTATGCTCGGTATGGCTTTTACTTCAAGCTTTCCCCTACTTTGCGCGCTCTACGTATTGACTGGTATTGGTAGCGGCGGCGTGGTGTTACCGATGATGAGCGTCATGTCGCATTGGTTTTTCCCCTCACATCGTGGGCTCGCTTTGGGACTGGTCATGGCTGGCCCTGGATTTGGTATTATTTTATCAGGCTTCGTCGTTCCAAAGCTTTTGCCATTCTCAAGCTTGATGTCTTGGCAAACGGGTTGGCTGATTTTTGCCATTATTAATGTCATAGTGGCTTGGCTTACCTTTACTTTGATCCGCAATCATCCAGACGATGTTAATCGAAACCCTTTTGGACGTACCCCAACTTTACCTGTAAAAAATAAGAAAAAGCTAGAGCGTAGTAACGTCAAACTGCTGGTACATTTGGGCATTATTTTTGCCATTTATGGCGCCACTTATATGGTTTACGTGACCTTTATCGTGACCAGCATGGTTGGATCATATCAACTGAGTGAAGCGACTGCGGGTGGTATTTGGGCATGGATTGGTCTACTAAGTGTCTTTTCAGGCATGCTTTTTGGCTGGATCTCTGACCATATCGGCAGACGCCTTGGGCTTGCGCTGGCGTTTTTCTTCCTTGCCCTCGCTTATCTTCTGGTGGGGTTGACTGATTGGCATTTAGGACTGTATTTGTCCATTATTTTGTTTGGCTTAGTGGTTTGGAGCGTTCCTGTCATTATGGCAGCCTCTGCTGGCGATTATTTTGGTGCCCCTGCAGCGGCGGCAAGTGCACTTGCGGCGCTGACTTTTGCCTTTTCGGGTGGACAGGCGCTTGGGCCAGTAGCGGCAGGTTATCTTGCAGAGCTCACGGGAGACTTTAGCATTAGCTATATGGTGTCTGGCATTGCCGCCTTTGTCGCCATTGGACTTGCTTTGTTATTGCGTCCGCAAAAATCTGCTTAGCCTATTTTGTAAGAGGTCTTTTTATAGTTAACATGCATAACATGAACGATTGCTCAAACTATATTTGTTAAATCATACTTGAACGGTCGTTCATTTATGTTTATAGTGACCTAAGACTCACCAAACCCTTCACGCTTTTAGGACATTACGATGCTTAAGTTTTATTTCCACCAAACTCCAAACCCTATGAAAGTGGCTCTTTATCTGATGGAGACAGGTTTAGCGTACGAATTAATACCAATAGATACGATGAAAGGTGAGCAGCACACGCCTGAGTACCGCGCCATTAACCCAAATGGTAAAACCCCAGCTATCGAAGATGATGGAAACCGTGTCTTTGATTCGACGGCTATTTTGATGTACTTGGCTGAAAAAACAGGCAAGCTTGCAGGTCAGCCAGAAGATAAAGGCGAGATGCTGTCGTGGCTCATGTTTATCGCGACAGGCTTGGGCCCGTTTTCTGGTCAATCTGTGCATTTTAGACATAAAGCACCAGAAAAAGTTCCTTATGCGATCAATCGCTATCTTCGTGAAGCAGAGCGTCATTATGAGGTGTTAGATAAGCACATGGAAGGCCGTGAATACCTGGTTGGTAACGATTACTCTATTGCCGATATCTCCGCGTGGGGCTGGGTCGATAAGGCAACGTTTGTATTGGGCGAAGAAGGATTAAACAATTATCCTAACCTCAAACGCTGGTTTGCTCGTATAAACGCTCGTCCTGCGGTAGATAAAGCGCGCAATATCGCTAAAGACGTTCAGTTCAAATCTGATTTTGATGACGCCGCTGCTCGTGCGCTGTATCCACAAAACTTTGCGAAAAACACTGAATATAATAGTTAATAAATAAAATAGATACACTGGAAGAATACGCGAGACTGGT